>JALSKY010000225.1 GCA_026988585.1 Deltaproteobacteria bacterium | reverse complement strand
CTTTTTGCTTTGGATTAAAGACACTCCTTGATAGACAGTTGAGACTATAAACACCAATTATTAGGAAAATATTAGCGTTTGTTTAATTTTTCATTAAGGACACAATTCAAAAAGGGTTGAAAGGGTGCCTGAAAAATAGGGGGCAAGTATCTGGTTACCAACCTTAATGCCCTGCTGACGCCCTCCTCACCACTCGTAATCCCTGTGAATGCTCCATATATCCTCAAACCGGGAAAACATAAAAAAGGGGAATCAGAAAAGAAACAAGATGACTTAGATAGGATAGGTAGGGATGATGACCGGCCAAAAAGGAAAAAGGCCGCGGGAAATAGCGTATCCTGACCATCGTATCAGCTGTACCATCCGGTACAGGCCGGTACGGGCAACAGATCAAGCCCCAAAAAAGTAAAAATCAGATTTGATATTGTTGTGGGGAATTTAAACTCAACCGAAAATGGCGGGGCCGACGAGACTCGAACTCGCGACCTCTGGCGTGACAGGCCAGCGTTCTAACCGGACTGAACTACGACCCCGCTCTTATCTTGATCTTAATGTGTATCCAAAAAGGAAATTAACAAAAAAACAGCAGTAAAACAACAGCTTTTTATCCCTTTTTATAATGGTAGGCGGAACAGGGCTCGAACCTGTGACCCCCGGCTTGTAAGGCCGGTGCTCTCCCAACTGAGCTATCCGCCCATCCATCCAAGGCCAGAGAGATATACCATCACTATAAGTAGTTGTCAATCACTGCAAATCTATTTTGCGGACTTATTTTCCTGAAAACAGGAAAGAGAATCACTTGGAATAATGAGCCTGGAGATAGGCAACAATCTGCGCCTTCTCCTCTGCTGAAAGATCAGCTCCATGGCTTACCATCCTGTCAACCACTACAGGCCACTCCCCTGACGATCTCTTCTTGTAGGCCTGCTTCAGAGAGTGGCACTGCACACACTTGCTCTCAATGAGCGCCCTGGCGGGGTCATCATCACCTTTTCCTGCCTGACCACACCCTACAAGCCAGATAGAACCAGCCATAATAGCCATAACAAAAAAGATATTGCTTTTCCTTACAATAAGTTGTCTCATCTCTTGCCTCCGTTCAGATTTCATGAAAAAATCTCAGTTTTTGTTTGAATTTTCAAGCTATTATATGAATCCAAAACCTTTAAAAAACACAGATCATAGAAGAATATTATACGACTTTAACAGTCCTGCCAATCTTCACCGATAAAAAGAATGGGTATGTCGTTTAAATTTGTCACTCAAACTTTTGTACAGGAGGTGGATATTTTGAAATGGACCAGGGATTTTGAAGTAGGAATTTCATCCATAGATGACCAGCACAAGAGGCTCTGCAGTATGGTTACAGAGTTTGAAAATGCTGTTAGTTTCGGCCACGGACTGGAGATGATTGGAATAATCCTAAAAAACCTTGTGGATTATGTAAAATACCATTTCGAGGATGAAGAGCGGGTCATGGCCGAATTAGGATATCCGGACCTGGAGGCACACAAACTGCTGCACAAGGGGCTTGTCCTGGATGTAAAAAAGATCCTGCTGAATCTCAAGGCAGGAAAAGAGATAGATCCGGATGAACTCATAACCTTTCTGCACAACTGGCTTGCTGAGCATATCCTGGGTGAAGATGTCCAGATAGGGAAACATGCCAAAGGCCGGCAAATAACCATATAACACAGCAACTAAGCCCTGAGCCACTCTCAAGCCTGGCTGGATAACACGAAAGCCACAACTGATACCCAGCAGCACAAGACAAAAAGGCCTGCCCTCTTTTGGAGGGCAGGCCCACTGTTTCTGAATAGCTGGGACTATTTTATCGATTTTCAAAAACAGCCGGGCTGGAAAGGGACCCGCCAGCCTGGCTGTCCAACCGCGCTTTTTAGAACTTGAACTTCATACCTGCGCCGATGTAGTAGAAATCATCCACCTCATCATCATTATCATTCGTAGCGAATGCGCCGCCGAGATATTTCTCTGTGGCATCGCCAGCAAAGAGATAGGCTGCCTCAAGGCGGAGATCCAGGTACTTGTTGTACTTGTAGGTGTACCAGAAATCCAGCTCTGTACCGAGCTCGCTCTCCTTCTCACCGCCAAGCTCGATATCCTCGGCTGTCTCCATGTAACGAACTGCTGCCCTTACATGGTTCTTGTCATCTATCTGGTACTCACCAGTGAGGCCGTAGTGGATGAAGCCCTTGTCAAGGACATAGGCGCCATCGCTGTAATAACGGTCAGCATCTGACAGGTAGCTGTCCTTGAAAAAGATGATGCCTACAGGCACGTCTGTATCAATGGCATCAAAGTTATCAGCATTGTCATCATTAGGATCATCATCACCGCTGGTGTAAGCAAAGGTGAAATATGCCTTGGCCTGCTCTGTGAAGTTGTATCCCAGGGTTGCATGCAGGAAGTAAGCTGAACGGTCCAGATCATCAATTGCGTCATTCTCGAAGTCTATATCACCACCCTGGTAGATGGCATCAAAGAGACCGAAGAAACCGGCCATATCAACCTTTCCTGTCAAGCCAACATAATAGTACTGGGCATCGTATATGTCGCCAGGATTGGTTATTTCGTTGCTCTGATCAACATAGATTCCAAAGATGCCAAGATTAACACCCTCGGTAACCTTGCCATCCAGCTTGGCAACGAAGTAGTCATTGTATCCGTCTGCATCCCATACCAGGCCGTTATCATCACCATCATCACCTGCCCTGTACCAGCCCAGCATATATTTCATAAGATCGGTCTTGCCATGCCAGGTGATACCAGGAGCGGTCTCAGTCCAGACCCAGGTGTTGATCTTGGTGGGCTGGAGGCCTACACGCACAAAGTTGTTCTCCATTCCTGGGACCTTGAACTGGCCATAGACAAACCTGGTCTCCAGATTGGTTCCATCACCGGAGAGATCCATGCTGGAATTATTGCCCCAATCGGCTGCGCCAACCTCGATCCCATAGACAAACCTGGCAAGGTTGTCCGGAGTGTCGATCTGAAAACGGAGCCTGGCCTTGGTAATGCCGAACTGATGGCTTTCATTGGCCTTGTTCTTATAAAGCGCCCCGGTAGCGTCTTCAGACAATGCACCGTTCGGATTAGCTGCATTTTTGTAAGAAAAGTAATCGGTCTTGGCACTTGAGATCTGGGTAAGAAAATGATCGCCGTTGTCTGTAGTGCCGATAACGTTCACAAGAGAACCATGAACACTAAGCGCGATATGCTTGGCCCTCTCTGCTGCCAGCTTATCTTCAATCCTGGTGTAGGCACCCTCCTCAGCCTCCTGGGCAATGGTGCCCATCTTGGACTCCAAGGCCTGGAGCCTGTCCATCAAGGCCTGGTTCTGAGCCTTGAGCCTTGCGAGCTCTGCTGCCATCTGGTCAGAAGCGGTGTCAACTGTAGCACCGCCAGCCCAGCTTACGGACGCAAGCCCTGCGATTGCGATGAATGCAACACAGATCTGCAACATCCTTGTTTTGAAACTCATAGCTTCCTCCTTTTTCTTTCCCTTAATTTCTTTTTCTGTTTTCTGTAAACCCAAAAACTCCAATAGAACTCCCTGAAATCAAAACCCGGTAGAAATAAAGAAGATCTCCTGTCCCAGCCCTCCTTTCTCCACGTTTTCTCTTTTAATTAGTACACGTCCCTTTTTACTTGAACAACTCAACAGATAACACCAGATAACACCTGTTAAGGAGAGCCATAAAATCGAGGCCCCCCAAGAGCAAAAACACAACATTGCAAAACAGATACCAAATTTCCTCAACAGGCAGTCAATACGCTCACAATAAAAAGAAGCCTTTGGCGAAACGGTTGATGATTGTATTTTACTTTAAGACGACTCTCCTTTTAACCCAAGAGATAACGCATAGTTACAGAAAAATCAACCCCCCTTTTCCACCCTGCTGCCCTGACATGAAGATAAGTAAAATCCTGAACCTGGCACAACTTGAAAACAGAAAACAGCAGCCGCTTCATGTCACACTGTGTGGCAAAAAGGTCACAACTTCATGAAAAACAGGGCAAGGCTGTGACATAAAAGACACGCCCGGCATCCCTGCTGCCCTGACAAGAATCTAAACAGCTTTTCTCCTTTGGCCAGGAGGAAATTCAGGGCTAACAAAAATTTAACCTGCACCCAACCATCAGCTCACAATAACCACATATATGGGAGTTGCTCCAGCTCCTGCCAGCCTTAAAAAAGAGGTCTTGCCGGCATAGATGCCCGGTCCCAGCACTATCCGTGGCTGTCTCGGGCTGGAGGAAAAATCATGGAGAAGGTGCTGCCTCTGCCAGGTTGGCTCTCAACCTCCATACAGCCACCATGGGCCTGCACAATATGTTTGACAATGGCCAGGCCAAGGCCTGTACCTCCGAGACGGCGGCTTCGCGCCTTGTCAACCCTGTAGAATCTCTCGAATATCCGGGGAAGATGCTCCTTAGGAATACCGATGCCAAAATCCTGGACAGAGATGACGACCCCGTCTCTGTCCCCCCTTGCCCTCAGGATTACCCTGCTCCCCCTGCTGCTGTAGTTGATGGCATTCACCAAGAGATTGGCAATGGCCTGCTCCAGGAGCTGAATGCTGCCCCTCATTACCGGTGACGGTTTGGGACAGTCTATCTCGATGGTGATATCCCTTTCGTTGGCATGCATAAGGCAGGAATCCCTGACAGACCGCAAAAGGGCACAGAGTTCAACATGCTCAAATTCTTCCCTTTTTTCCTGCACCTTGTCCTCTATTCGGGAGAGCAGCAGGATATCCTCAACCAGGGTTTCCAGCCTGTCGGACTGTCTCCTTATGATCTCCATAAACTGTACTGCTGTTTCAGGGTCATCCATCCCCCCATCCAGCAGGGTCTCAATATACCCCTTGATGGCAGTAACCGGTGTCTTGAGCTCATGAGAGACATTGGCCACAAAATCCCGCCTCATATTTTCAAGGCGCCTGAGCCTGGTCTGATCATCCATCACCAGCAGAACGCCGGCAATTTCGTCCAGTTCAGTTGAGGAGGGTTTGAGCACGGCAGCCCTGACAAAAAATATCCTCTTTTCAAGTCCGTGACTGCCTGTGTGGAGCACCAGTTCCGCCTCCTTGTCGGAAAAGTCCTGAAACACATTATCGAGAAAATCCTGCAGGTAGATATCCCGGAAAACCGTTGACAGGGGTTTGCCCTTGGCCACCTGCTCACTCACGCCAAAGACCTCTTCTGCAGCCCTGTTCATTGTAACTACCCGTTTCTTGGAATCCAGCATAACCACCGCCTGCTTCATGTTGATGAACAGCAGACGAAGCCTGGCAAGATCGGTCTCGGTCCTGGCTATGCGGCGGAGCAGTTCCCTGAGCACAGACCAGAGGGATTTCTTCAGATCCCGTTCCATGTCAAAACTCCAGGCATGGCGGGAAAGACCATGTCCAGAAAGGTTCCCTTTACTGGCTATATCATCAAGGATGGTCTGGATATCCCTGAGCGGAGATGATATACGGCAGGCCACGAATACAGTTACGATAATGGAGACCCCTGCAATGAGCAGTACCAGCAGGGCCAACATATCCCATGGAATCTCATGAAAAGGAATGTTGTGATAGCTGTGCAGAAAGAGAAAAATGGCCAGGAAGGCCAGGAGAAAAGGGAAAAACAGGGTGGGGTAGAGGAGAAACACCAGGTCCCAGGGGATTTTGCATCTCTTTTTCAGTGCATCAAGAAGACCGGACAACTAATCCACCTTGAACCGGTATCCAATCCCCCGGACAGTCTCTATCAGGGTGCCTGCAGGCCCGAGCTTGCGCCTGAGACCATGTATAAGCACATCCACTGCCCTGCTTGTGACCTCATATCCCTGCCCCCTGATCGCCTCGATGATCTGCTGCCTGGAGAAGACCCTGCCAGGCCTGGCAGCAAAGAAACGGAGCACCTTGAACTCGCTCACTGTGAGGTCCAGGGGCTCATCATTGATATAGACCTGATGGAGACCGTTGTCTATCACCAGACCAAAAGGAAGAGAGACCTTCTCCTTGAAGACCATGGCCTCCCCCATGAGCTCATTACGCCTGAGATGGGCCTTGACCCTTGCCACCAGCACCTTTGGGCTGAATGGTTTGGTGATATAGTCATCTGCTCCCTTCTCCAGGCCGTCAACAACATCCTCCTCCTCACTGAGGGCTGTCAACATTATAACCGGAATATTCTTACCCTTTTCCGATTTCTTGATGGTTCGACAGACCTGGATGCCGCTTATTCCAGGGAGCATGAGATCAAGCACTACCAGATCTACATCCTCCTGTTCAAACTTCTCCAGGGCATCTTCGCCCGTATCTGCACAGACTACAGAATAGTTCTCCCGGATAAGATGATACGTTACAAGTTGCTGAATATCCTGTTCGTCTTCCACAACCAGAATGGTTTTGTTTGGCATTGGATTTTCCGAAATTCCGAGTTTTAGGCGGTCCCTGTTTCTTGACACCGCATGGAAAAACTAATATTGAAGGCCCGGGCCAGGGAAAAAATCGATATTATTCTGTTAATTTTTTCCAGTCATTGCAATACTCATAAGATAATCCTAAAACAAATTTAAAGAAAACCTAACACTAAGCTAATCTTTTTCATATAATGTTCTTTGAATTCAATTTAAAACCGCCACAAAACAGCAGGGCCCTGCCAAACGGAGATGGTTTACAGGGCCGGTTTCAGGCAGGGATTTCCCTGCAGCAGCACTATAACTGACTGTATATTTTATACAATGGAGGATAGTTATCAATGCATCATTACACATTTCACAGGCAGCTGGATGCGCTTTTTGAAAAATTCCTTAAACTCGGCACCCTGGTGGAGGACAGGATCAGGAAGGCGTGTGAGGCCGTCAGGACACAGGATCCGCAGCTCATCAAGTATGTGGCCAGTTCAGACTATGAGATCGATGAGATGGAGATAGACATAGAGGAGGAGTGCCTCAAGATCCTGGCCCTTTATCAGCCTGTTGCCAAGGACCTTCGGGTAGTAATCGCAATCATCAAGATAAACAACGAACTGGAGCGCATCGGTGACTATGCGGTAAACATGGCAAAACGTGCCGGCCACATAGCCCAGTGCAAGACCATGAACTATCAGCCGGACTACAGCAAGATGATTGATTATGTACTGAAGATGTTCAAGCTGGCCCTGGATTCTGTAACATACCAGGATTCTGACCTGGCTCACAGGATATTCATCCTGGACGATGATGTGGACAAGGAGAGGGACAGACATTACGACCTGGTAATCCAGGAGATCCAGAAGCAGCCTGAGGCGGCCAAATACCTCATCGACTGCTACATACTTGCCCGCCACCTGGAACGGATTGCAGACCGCTCCACCAATATTGCTGAAGAGGTGATCTATCTCGTGGAAGGCAGCATTGTCAGGGGGGAATTCTCCTGAGAAGCGTAATTCATTCAGTTTACAGGTTTACCCTGGAAGAGATGTGAGAAGATGCTAACATATTCGGGCAGTTCAACTGCTTGATAACAAAGCAGACCAGGTGATATCCCCATTGCAGCGTTAAAAGGAGGCGGAACTGGCTGGGGCATCTGCCAATCTTTCCAGATACAGACCGGATACAGGAACAGCTCTGCTGCAGCAGGCGGCGAGACATCTTTCTACAACAGATCTGCTACAGAGAAACAGTTGCAAAGTAACCGTCAGATCCTCCCCCATACTGATAGATGCCGGTCACTGACACTATCCAGGCTGAGATGGCTGAGACCGGCATGCTCCAGATGCTGCCGCACCTCTTCCAGGGTATAGGAGGCAAGGAGGGAGTTGTAGAAGTCCCTGCGGAGGACAAGGGGTTCTCCACTGCAATATCTGTCCACCAGGGCAGTTGCAGCCTCTCGATCCTTTGGGCGCATCAGGTCCATCAGGAATATGCAGCCTCCTGGCCGTACAAATCGCAAAAGGTATTTCCAAAGGATCTCAGGAGATGGGAGATGGTGAAGAAGACTGTTTATGATTGCCCCATCATATACCCTTTCAGCAACCGTATCCGGCTCAGAGGAGTGACTGCCTAACTGGATTCCCCTGTCTCTTCCGTTACTGCAAGAGGCAAGAGGAGGAACAAAGTCAGGTATGGTGCCCTGAAAGAGAAGAATCCTCTCCTGCAGTCCTGCCTGCTCCACGGCCCTCTTTGCGAAGAAGAGCATGGCCTCTGAGCCATCAACAGCATGAAATGAGATATCCGGGATCCGGATTGCGGTGCGAATGGTCACATCGGCAGCCCCGCATCCGAGATCCAGGAATACACCTGACAGCCCTGTGCCAAACCGGTCTGTCAATATATCAACAAACATCTCATGGGGAGCAGAGAAATCCGCCTTGGCATAGGCCCGTGCCTGCTCCCATTGATCCATCAACTCCGGCTCAGGTATCCGCTCCACGAGTTCACCTCCTGCAATCATGCCAGACATCCATGAGAAAACCGGGACCGCTGGCAGCTTCTACTCACTGTCTCCTTCAGTCACTATTGCAGAAAAATCGCCAATGGTGAGAAAGAGCCTGGATATAACCCACAACAGACCCAGCCTGTTATTTCTGACCTGTTCATCTTCCACCATAACCATGACGTTATCGAAAAAACCATCTATGTGCGGTTTCAGGGAGAGGAGTCTCAGTAGGACATCCTGATAATCTTCTGCATCAGAATGCCTCCCATCCTCCCCTTTCAATATCTCGGCAACCTGCTCCTTCACTGTGACAAAGGCATCATAAAGCTGTTTCTCTTCCTGATATTCGAAGAGTGCCGGCTCAACTGAACCGCCATGAAAATCCTTCAGGATATTCATAACCCTCTTAAAGGCCACACTAATTGGTTCAAACTCCGGCCTTGGCCTTACAGCCCCTATGGCCTGAATCCTCTGGTAACAGTCATCTATTGAATCAAACCCTGCCTTGATGCCGGCCTCTATCACATCCTGTTCCATGCCGAGAGAACGCAGATGGTTGGCAAACCGGTTCTGGATGAAGAGGATCACCTCGGCGGCAGTATCAGCGGTGATGGATGGCAGCTTGTCCGCAAGCTGGGCCAATGCCTCGCTGACCAGGGCCTCCAGGGAGATATCCAAACCGGCATCCATCACTATACGGATGATGCCCAGGGCCTGACGCCGAAGGGCATAGGGATCCTGGGTACCGGAAGGCTTGAGACCAATGGCAAAGGTGGCAGTTATGGTATCTATCTTGTCGGCAACGGCAAGGAGCCTGCCTGCCGTGGTTGACGGGAGCTCTCCACCGGAACGCACCGGCATGTAATGTTCCATGATAGCCTGGGCAACCGGTTCAGGTTCCCCGGACAGCAGGGCATATTCCCGGCCCATTATCCCCTGAAGTGTAGGGAACTCTCCAACCATCTCGGTACAGAGATCTGCCTTGCAGAGATAGGCGGAGCGCTTCAGGGTATCCCTCTCATTGGGTGCAACACTGTCTGCAAGATATTCCGCAAGGGCTGTGATGCGGTTGGTCTTATCCAGCAAGGTCCCAAGTTTCTGATGAAATATCATGCCTGCAAGTTCTGGCACAAATTCATGGAGCCTTCTGGAAGTATCCTCCCGGAAGAAGAAATCCGCATCACTCAGCCTGGCAGAGAGTACCCTTTCATGCCCCTGTCTCACAAGATCCGGCCGGGGAGAAAGGGTGTTATTGATGGCTACGAAATTGGGCATCAGTCTGCCGGAGCTGTCCTTTACACCAAAGTATTTCTGGTGCTCCTTCATACAGGTGATAAGCACACACTCAGGAAGCTGGAGAAACCTGGAATCAAAGCTGCCGCAAACAGCAGTTGGAAACTCGGTGAGATTGGTGTTCAACTCCACCAGTTCCTGATCTTCAACAAGAATGCCGGATACACCCTTGACCGCATCGGTTGCTGACCTGGTGAGCTGGTTCATCCTCTGGCGATAACGGACTATTACAGATGCATCATGAAGCAGGGCATAATAGTGAGCAAAGGATGCGTTCTCAAGGGTGATGGTTCCATGGGACATGAACCTGTGTCCCATAGTGATACGCCCTGAAGAGATACCAGCTATCTCAAAGGGAATGATATCCTCGCCCATCAGGGCTACAATCCAGCGGATGGGCCTGGCAAAACGGAAATCATAGCTGCCCCAGCGCATGGTCTTGGGAAAGGGGATCCTTGCAATCAGTTCAGGCAGGACCTCCTGGAGAATATGGATGGCAGATCTGCCCTGTACGGTCTTCTCAATAACGAGATAATCTCCCCTATCGGTCTTCTCCACCTTGAGATCTTCCAGAGTAACGCCATTCTTCCTGGCAAACCCCTCAGCAGCCCTGGTGGGTTTTCCATCCTGGTCAAAGGCCACCTTTGCAGGAGGCCCCATGATCCGGACATCCCTGTCCGGCTGCCTGTGGAGAAGGGC
>JALSKY010000224.1 GCA_026988585.1 Deltaproteobacteria bacterium | reverse complement strand
AGCTACACTAAATTAAAGAGATAAAAAGGGGGGATTGGCAGAAATCTTTTGCCTGTCCCCCCTTTTCGCCGTCCCCCCTTTTCGCCCTGGACTATGTTTTCTTCCCGTCATTATCTGTTCTCCTTTCACTGTATTATTTTGTTAGCTCATACAGCAAAGGCAACAATACCTGTTGTCTAAAAAAGGGGGCCCACTTCATCCCTTCCGGAGATCCCATGAAAAGATCGAGGTGTTGCTTGAGATCCCTGGCCTTGCCCTCGTAAGGATCAGCATGGCCGTTTTCCGCAAGCCCACAGAACAGAAGGACTCCAACTGTTAGCATAAAAAATCGCATTATCATTGGCATATTTCGTTTGGGGTACGGGCATACTGAAAGCCGTCCTGATAAATTTTTTTCACTTCTTCGAATGAGAGTGGAAACCATTTTGGCATAGATGGTTTGGCCTTATGGAACTCGATTAAATTGTTGATTCTAATTTTTCTAATGGCTTTTGCTTTCAACAGCTTGTCCAAATCTGATTCTGTTTCCCATTCTGCACATGCTTCTACAATTCTGTTTCTTGCCGCCTTAGACTCACGAGCTACATATTCTCCTTGTGGAGTAAGCACTATGCAACACTTGTTTCTCAAGTTAGGGGCCTTTTCGACAAACTTGACTCCTCTCTGGTCTTTTGTGAGGTTCTTGTAAGCCATAGAAGACAATTCAAAAATTGAAATCACTCCATCTATGGTAGCGAACAATGGAGCAGCCATGCCCATAGAATTGCCGAGGCTGATGCTTGCGGGCGTGCCAGGGAAGTTGAGGAAATCAATCATTCCCATCCAGCCGATAGTTTGTCTGGCGAATTTCATATTGGGAATTTCTTTGATTTTACCTTGCTGTAAAAGGATATAGTTTTTCAAACCTCTTACTTCGAAGACCCGATGATCTTTAGTTAAGAGGTAATAGAAATTGTTTTCAGGGGCTCCGCTCTCTCTTATCAGGTCCAGTAATTTGATTTTTTGTTCCAGGTTCTCAACACGTTTGCCGTTATATCGAAATAGATTCATTCTTTTTGCCAACAAACTTGAGTCGCCTTCAAACCATTTTTCAATGGCATCAATGGCCTCTGAGCGTTTCTTAAAAGACGAACCAAGCCAAAAGAAAGGGTGTGTTTTTGGCCTGCTCATGACACTTAAAGAAGGGATTTTTTTTGCATCGTTGTAGGAAATAACGACATTTTTCCCATCAGGGGCCTCGATTTGTGCATCGGGTGGCAATACGGGTATATTGGATTTCGGAGCGCACCCTCCCAGCAACGCTATCATCAGAATTAGCAGCCAGCTTGTCAATTTATTCATGGCGTTTACCTCAAATTCTGTTGAAATTCCTGAATTTTTTGGTTTGTTCTCTGTTGAATGTCCTCTTGAACGGTTGTCTTTATGTCTCCATACCACTCAGACAAATCAATCCTGCTGAAGTCTATCATTTGCATTTCATCAGGGGTGAAGCCCCTGCAATTTGGCAGGTCATAATCTCCCCAGCCGTGACTGAAGGTATTAAGAAGTTTCCGTCCCGTTCATAAAGTCCGGTCAATTACACCACTATAGCTGAAAACCGCTGATTTTACCAGGTAAATGTTACGAGCAAGTAAATTGTCCTCCGTATTAACACATAAAGTGTCCGGTATTATGAATGCGTCCAGGAGGTATTCATATGACTTGGACAGAGTTAAGAGAGAGAAATCTTTTGCCTGTCCCCTTTTCTTTCCCTTCTTTATGAAAAAAGCAATTTTGTTGTTTGGAAAATTTTCCTCATGACCGGCAAATACACCTGTTTTTTTCCAGAGGATCAGGAGCCACCAGTGGAAAATTTGCAGTGTCTTTTCTTTCTGCCCGTTTTCCCTTAACCTTTTCATAGATGCTGGGAGATGAGGACGTTGTCAGCAGTGGGTATCCCACCTTTTCAATCCTGCCACAAGGCCGGGTGCAATGCCCGGCCGCTCTTCAAGTGGCAGAAACAGGACACGCAACGTCATCTCTTCTCCCAAAAAAAGCAACAATGATCTAAGAAAGGAGCATGAAAAAAGTGAAAAATATAATGCTTACAGTCCTTGGCCTGTCCCCCCAGGTTTTAACCGAGGGCCTTTACGCCCTGTTCATGGAGGGCAAGACCATCAACGAAATCCATGTCATCACCACGGCAACAGGTCGGGACCGAATACATGCTGGATTGCTGGCATCAGGACAGGGGCAGTTTTTCAAGTTCCTGGAAGACTATGAGATTCCTGAAAAGCTGATGAGCTTTCCTCCGGAAAACATCCACGTCCTCAAGGACAAAAATGGTCTGGACCTGGATGATATCGTGTCTCCTGATGACAACGAAATTTTGCTGAAAAGATGCATGGAGCTTGCATGGCAGCTCACCTCAAATAAAGAACATTCAGTCTATTTTATGATTGCCGGAGGCAGGAAGACCATGAGTGCCTGTCTTGCCCTGGCAGCCCAATTTTATGGGAGACCCTGCGACCGGATATATCATGTCCTGGTATCACCTGAGTTTGAAAGCTGTCGGGAGTTCTATTTTCCCCCAAGGGAACCAAGACTGATTCCCACAAGGGATCCCAAGGGAACTATCTGTTATCGTGATACAAAAGATGCTGAAATATGGCTGGTACAACTTCCCTTTGTCAGCGTTCGTGAACGGCTTATGGAACAGGACCTGGAGAGCCCAAAGCCGCCGGAGGAGCTGCTGGCCGCACTTATAAGGGACAATCCACCAAAACTGACAATAGATCTCTCGACAGGGAAACTGATCTTCAGAGACAGAGAAGCTGATATCCCTGCTGCACAGCTTGCTTTACTAGTCTTTTTTGCCATACTCAGAAAAAGATGCAATTGTAAAAATAGACCAGGCAGCAGCGATAACGAAAGTTGCAATAACTGTTTCATCTCACCAGAGGAGTTCAATAACAACCCTGAATATCAAGAAATGATCAAGAAGTACTATGAAAGGATAAAAAAAGCAGGGCATTTTGGTCCATATTTACACTCGGAAACTGGTATCAGTAAACTTGATAGCTACAGTTTTCCAAGCTATCGAAGCAAACTCAACACCAACCTCGTGAAATATTTTGGCCATCATAGCAGAGATATTCAGATATTCTCCATTGGCAAAAAAAATGATAAACGATACGGAATAACACTTGAAAGTGAATGGATAGAGATAATAGAATGATAGCTGGGGATAGTCGTTCATGTTGGAGAGGGTAACTCATGATTCAATTCAACCGGTTTGATTTCAGAGCTACTTGGCAGTCAGATGCCCTGATGCCAGCCTACTGGGGCTCAGCCCTTCGAGGTGGGCTTGGCAAATGGCTCAGGCAGACAAGCTGTATCCTGAGGACCAGGGGCTGTGATGGCTGTGCGGTAAGGGCCTCATGTGCCTACGGCTTCATATTTGAGACAGAAAATATCCAAAGCGACCGGGAGCGAGGCAATATAAATGCCCGGCCACATCCCATAGTGGTCGAGCTTCCGTTTCCTTGCGATTTTTCTACAAATAAGGGCATGAGCTTTGATTTTTCAATCCTGCTCATGGACAGGGCCAATGAGTTTTTTCACCATGTTCTCTTTTCCATTGTAAAGCTTGGCCAGGAAGATGGCATAGGGGCCAGGGCCAGGCAGGGTTACGGCAGATTCCAGGTGGACTCTGTCAGGTGCGGGGAGGAAGTGGTCTATGACAGAAAGAGTGCTGAAATCAAGAAGCCTTCAGCCGTGAGGAAGTTGAATCTCCAGGAGATGTCAACCGAGAGAAAAAACGAGGATGCCATGGGTAGAGACAAACTGGAAGTAGGGTTTGAAACCCCTTTCAGGGCCAAGTACAAGGGCCGTTTCAGCCGGAAGGTGCCATTTCATCTGCTCATAAGGACAGCCCTCAGGCGGATTTCATCCCTTGAGACAGCCTACGGCCAGGGAGAGCCTGACCTTGACTATTCAGGCCTGATCAAGGCGGCAGAGGAAGTCAAAACAGTCAGGGAAGAGCTTCAATGGGCAGAGGTGCCCCGTTTCAGCTCCAGGCAGAAGAGCAAAATGATGATTGGCGGGCCAGTTGGAACAGTGACCTATCAGGGGGAGGACGTTTGCCGTTTTCTGCCCTTTTTAAAATACTGTGAAGATGTTCATTTGGGAAAGCAGACCTTTTTCGGGCTGGGGAAGATAAGGGTTATTCCAGAATAAGTGGGGGAAACACATGGATAAAATGACCACAGCTCTTACAATAGCTGGTTTTTTTCATGATTTTGGCAAAGTCGCGGAAAGGGCATTTGCGGTAGAACCTGGGGATAAGGATGAGGTGCGCCAGCAATACAACTATGCCCATGCACACCATACAGAGTTGGCATTGTTGCAGCTTTTTGATGAGGGACGGCTTAGTAGGCAGATAGGGCCAGAAGAAGAATGTTCTGTTTTGAACATGGCAGCCAGGCACCATAAACCCAGAAATATATATGAGATGATTGTCAGAGAGGCAGATTGGATTGCTTCTGGCCATGAAAGGACAGCAGGTGATGAATCGGCAGCAGATTTTGATACAGGCGGGAGAGAGAGAAAGAGCAAGGTGCCTCTTATCAGTATCTTAAGCCGTATTCGCTTGAGTTCATTTAAAGATGATGAAATTGAAGACTGGAGGTACAAAATCGGTACCCCTGAATCGGTTTTAAATCAAACAGGCTTTCAAAATATATTCCCTGTAACGCCAAATGAATATACAGCCTCAATGGTCCAAGAAGACTATAGAAGATTGTGGAATGATTTCAAGAAAGCGATCAGGCCAGAGAAAAATAAGGGCCTGGACCTTTTTGAGCACTTTCGTACTGTTTTTGAGATAACGCGTTTGTATTTCTGGTCGATACCAGCAACGACCAGAAAACAGGACATGCCCGATGTTTCACTCTTTGATCACTCAAAGGCAACTGCAGCGCTTGCAGCCTGCATTTACGAATACCACAAGGGGAAGAGTTTGTCTGAACAGGCTGTAAGAGATCGCGCCTTAAAAAAATACCTTCTTTTTTGTGGAGATATCAGTGGGATACAGAAATTTATTTATCAGATCTCATCAAAAGGTGCCTATAAATTATTAAAGGGCCGATCATTTGCCATACAAATCCTTGCAGAGATTCTGGCACACAATTTCGTGAACCAGTGCGGCCTTCTGGTAACCAACATCCTTTATGCAAGCGGGGGCAAGTTTTATCTTCTTTTACCAAACACAGATCAAATCAGAAACAAATTGTCCGTTATTTCTGAAACCATAAATGAGAAACTTTTTGATGAATTCAATGGTGATTTGTATGTGCGGACAGCATTTCAGGAATTATGTGGAGATGATTTGACCAGGGAAAGCGGCAAAACCCTTTTTCATATCTGGGAGGAGTTGACCAGAAAATTAATCTACAGCGACAGGAAGAAATATGCCTCACTGGCATCCAGGCATTATTCCAAGCTATTTGGGATTAAAGACTTTCTTCCCGCAACATGTCCTGTTTGTCATCGTTCTTTGGAGAGTAAATCAAATACGGACAATGAAAAATGTAACACATGTAAAGAGCTGGAGACTTTAGGCCAAAAGCTTGGAACAGCACAGTATATGGCCTTCAGCACTTCAGAGAAAGATGTCGCCAATGTAAGACCGGTATTTGGTTTTTTGGGGAATCACGTATGGTTGCTTGACCACGAGCCTGAGATTCATTCTCCGAAAGGCCTAGTAATTTACCACTTAAATAACAGCGATATCCAGACGTTCCCCCTAAAAAGGAATTCGGCCAAGGTCAATGGGGCCATATTCCTTGCTGGATCAACCCATAAATTTGACAAGACCTTTGATGAAATAGCCAAAATGGCAAAAGGTATAAAGCGTCTGGGAATTTTGCGTATGGATGTTGACAATTTGGGTAAGATATTTGGTGAGGGGCTAATAAATTACAAACATGAAAAGATCAAACACGACACCCGTTTCCATTCCATAGGACGCATTACAACCTTGAGCTGGCAGCTATCCCTGTTTTTTAGTGGTGTGGTGCCTGCCATGATCCAACTGAATCCAGAATGGAAGGATCGGGTGACAGTGGTCTATTCGGGTGGCGACGATTTATTCCTGCTCGGCGCCTGGGATGCGGTGCCAGAAGTAGCGCTCCAGATCAGAGAAAAATTCAAGGAATTTTCTTGCCACAACAGGTCATTTGCATTGTCTGGCGGTATGGTTATGACCGGTGGCCGTTTTCCCATTTATAAAAGTGCTGAAATGGCGGGAGATGCAGAATCCAGGGCGAAAAAGAAGGTCACCAGATTTAAAAATGGTGTAGTAAAAAAGGATGCCTTTACCTTTTTAGACACGCCAATGAATTGGTTAGAATTTTCAGAAGTATCAGCACAATATGAGAGACTTTTGTCAATTGTACAGGAGAAGGAGAATCGTCCATTACTGAATCGACTTCGACAGATTTATTCTGCTTGTAGAGTGTGCTCGCAGGCAAAGGACAGGCTTTCTTGGGAGGAGATAGAAAAAAAGATATTAGCAGAGAGATGGCAATGGCTCATGGTCTATTCGCTGGCACGTTTTGGAAAAAAAAGAGCTGATTTACAAAAAGAGATAGATGGTCTTCAAAGGTTTATCGCTGGCAATGTAGCCGGCGCCAACAGAATAGGAATCGAACTGCTCGGGGTTCTGGGCAGGTGGTGTGAGTTACGTCTAAGGGATAACTAATCAGGAGGGACTATGAATCAACAAGATGTTCAACAATGGATCCAATACGGTCCTGAACCAGAATTGGTAAGGAAAGCGGAAGAGTTTGGGAGGCAGCTCAAACAAGGAAAATTAACCACATCCCAAATAAGGCAGGTTTTCAGCAAACTGAAAGGCATAGAAGCCAAGGGTTTCTTGGAGCGTAGAGTGGATTTTATCATGCTTAAACCCCTTTTGGCCTATGCGGCAAGCAGGCAAAAAACGACAGGGCTCCAAGACCTAAAAAGGACTGTTTCCTGGGCAATAGATGAAGTTGTCTTAGCACAGGACGACAATGAAGCATTGGCACGGTTCAAAAATTTTTGCAGATTTTTCGAGGCAGTTCTTGCCTATCATAAAGCAGCAGGTGGGAAGTAAGGAGGTGAAATAATGTCTGACAAAAATCTAAAATTGGAACGCAAGATTTTTATAGAAGGTGAGATAGAGGTATTAACAGGGCTTCATATCGGCGGCTCATCCCTTGGTCTATCCATAGGTGGAGCAGACAAGGTGGTAGTTCGCAATCCAATCACCAATAGGCCTTATATTCCAGGGTCTTCTCTCAAAGGGAAGATGCGTTCCTTGCTGGAAAAAAGCCTGGGGCTTGTTGAAATAGAACATTCTAATGGAAAATGGGAAGGTTCACTGTGTGAAGATCCTGAAGAAGATGTGGTGCAGCTTTTCGGCTATCCAGCAGAAAAGGGCGGAACCAGTGATAAATATGCACCAACAAGGCTGACTGTAAGGGATGCGGATTTGCTTAACGAACAGGAGTTGGCCGAAGCCGAAGATACAGACATGTACTGCACAGAAATCAAGACTGAAGTCTCAATTGACAGGCTTACAAGCCAGGCCAATCCGAGAAACTTTGAAAGGGTCCCTGCCGGAGCAAAATTTGGCCTGAACTTGGTGGTCGATCTATACAATATCGATCAGGAAAGTGACAGGTATAAAAAATTCATGTCTCTGGTTTGTCAGGCGGTAGAACTCATAGAAGACGACTACCTTGGAGGTCAGGGCACCAGGGGTTACGGTCAGGTTAAATTCAACATCAAATCCGTAAAGGAGCGCACAGCCCAGGATTACCGGGAAAATAACCCTCCACATGATTCAGAAGAATTTAGTGAACTCTTTGCCCGCTTCATGAGATAAGGGGTTAGGAAATGATTGCCTATCATTTAAATTTTTATACGCCTTTACATATTGGTGTTGAAGCCATCGGTCAGGAAAAAATAGAACATCAGGTCCGTTCCGATACATTGTTTGGTGCTATTATTGCGTGCTGGTTGATGTTGTTTGAAGATGACCCTGATTCTCTATGTCAGGAGCCTCCTTTTGAGATCAGCTCATGTTTTCCTCTTATTGAGGGCAAACGTTTTTATCCTGTTCCAACTGGAAGTTTAGATTCCCTCACGGAATATGTCAATGAAAATGAGACACCGTTGGCAATAAATTAGAGTAGCGTGTCCTGGCTACCCTATGGTTTGTTTATCCATGCTGCCTTGGGCAGCGGTAATGGTTCCGGCATCTTGCCTTTGAACCGTTTTTTGTGTTCTTTGAAAGCTGATTCAAGCACGGCTGCGCGCTGTTTCTGGATTTCCTCGGCCAAGCCATAATGGACCTGCTCTGGTGTCATAAGGGCAATGCCGCTATGCCTGTGGACGGAGTTGTACCAGCCGAAAAACTGCCGGCAAAACGCCCGCGCATCCTGTATGGAGCCGAACCGTTCGGGGAACGCAGGTGAATATTTCATGGTTTTGAACTGGGCTTCCGAATACGGGTTGTCGTTGCTGACATGCGGCCTGGAATGGGTTTTGGTCACCCCAAGATCAGAGAGCAGGTGGGCCACCAATTTGGACTTCATGGAAGAGCCCCGGTCCGCATGTAACGTCAGCTGCTCTCTGGTGATCTGCTGTTTCTCGCAGCTATCGGCAATCAGACGTTTTGCCAGAGCGGCCGACTCTCTGTGGGCTACCATCCAGCCGACCACGTAGCGACTGAAGATGTCTATGATCACATAGAGATAGAAATAGGTCCATTTGGCCGGCCCCTTAAGTTTGGTTATATCCCATGACCAGACTTCGTTGGGGCCGGTGGCCAGCAATTCCGGTTTCTGATAACGCGGCCGGCTGACCTGCTTCCTACGTTCACACACCTCCTGGTTGGCGGCCAGTACCCTGTAAAATGTGCTGATGGATGCAATATAACGCCCCTCATCCAGCAGAGTTGCATAGATCTGGTAGGGCGAGGAATCCCAGAATCGTTCTTCATGGGCGACATCGAGTACTTTCTGTCGTTCCTGAGGAGAAAGGGCTAAAGGCGGTACGGGGCGCGGGCTTTGGTTGCCCCCTGGTCTGCTTTTTTCGGTTGTGTGCCTGTAAAAGGTCGCCCTGGGCACGGCCAGAGCCTGGCAGGCCGCTTTTTTCCCGACAGTGTCGGCCAGTGACGCTGCAGCGGCTATCATTTGATCTCTCCGCTGTTTTCCTGGGGGATGCCCAGGATCTCCGAGATTTTTTTTTGAACCTCGATGATGGTTTCAGCCTGTTTGAGCTTTTTGGCCAGTTGCCTGTTTTCCCGTTCCAGCCGGGCAACTTTCCGGGCCATGGGTTCAGCCTTTCTGGCCTTTCTGCCCCGTTTTTTGGGTGACAGTCCCTGGAGCGCTCCCTGGTCACGCTGTCTGCGCCAGGTGCTGATATTGGAGTGGTAGAGCCCCTCGCGCCGGAGCAGGGCGCCGATCTCGCCCGGTTGCCTGCAGGATTCATATTCCCGCAGAATGCGCAGCTTGTAGGCGGCCGTAAAGCGCCGCCTGGGCTTTTTCTCCGTTACTTCCGGATCCGGTGGCGAAAAGGCCGTTTCGGGTTGAGGTGTGCCATCGCCGTCAGCAACTCCGGTCGCCCTGAGGGCTCCCTCCATTGCTGACTGCGATGAGGTCGTCTGGTTCTGACTGGAATCGGAATGTAGCTTTACTGTTTTCATGGTGATAACTCCTACCCGCCCTACACTAATTTAGCAAGGGGTAGATGTCTCACTCTCATTGACACAGAGGGCATGGATGAGGCAGCCAATAGACCTGCGGGACAGGAGCCAACTGTAAAAACCATCAAAAAGATCAAATTTATTGAAGAATCCCTCTTCCAAAAGATCTGTAATGGAGGGAAGCTGAAACTCGATGACCTGAATCCATCTTCGGTTTTTCCATTTGAAATCCATGAAAACTATAATATCAGGGTGTTTAGGTATAGTTCTGAACATCAGAGGCCGCGCATAAGAACAGATCAGGCATCAGGTGGGGTTGGAGAAAACTCTTTTTTTTACTGCTCAGATCAGTTTTTTCATAAAGGCTCAGGGCAGTTTTTTCTGGCAAAGTTCAAGGATGAAGAGGCAAAAAAGAGATTTGAAGCTGCTCTTCTGTTACTTGGGGATACAGGTATTGGGGCAGACAGATCTGTGGGACGCGGTCTTTTTAAGTATTCGGTTCACCCAATAAACCTCTCTGAAGAGAATGGCTCAGGTGTTGTCCTCATGTCTCTTTGTTTGCCTTCAGAGAAGGACGTGAAATCTGGACTACTTAGTCATCCTCAAAGTAGCTACAACTTGGTTCGTCGCTTTGGTAGGGCTGGTACATACAGGGTAAATCGTTATAGACGCCCAGACTGTTGGATGCTTTCAGAAGGCTCGATATTTA
>JALSKY010000223.1 GCA_026988585.1 Deltaproteobacteria bacterium | reverse complement strand
AAGGGGCTATGTGTATCTATGGGTTATGGCCTTGTAGGTGTTTCCAGCCTGGATATCATGGCAGAGCAGGCTCTGCTCTTCTCCGGGTTGATATTGCCCATGATAGATGCCAGAAAGGGACAGGTATATGGCGCGCTCTACAGGAATGATGGCAAGGGCAGAATTGAAAAACTCCATCCCCCATCTGCCCTCTATCCAGATCAGGTCTGTTCAGTGGTTCAGAAAGCCATGGATAATGCGGATCATAGTGTTCTTGTTGCAGGAGACGGATTCTCCCTGTGTGAAAAGCAACTGCGTACCTGTCTGAAGGACCGGTTGGTTTTGGCTCCTGCCCATTACGGCCTTGTGAGGCCAGCTATGGTGGGTGTTGTGGCTCATGGCAGGCTTCTCTCTGGTGTATCACCCGTACCATGCCATGAACTGCTCCCTGAATATTGCAGGCTTTCAGAGGCTGAGGAAAAACTTCTGCACAACACAGGTGCTGCTGCCCAATGATCCTGCTGGAGATGCCTTGTCAAATCCAGGCAACCTGGATAGAGAGGCCCAATAGATTCCTGGGCATAGTCAGGTTTCAGGATGGTACCCAGGCCAAGGTTCATGTCCGTGATCCTGGCAGGTTGACTGAACTGCTTTTTCCAGGCAATAAGGTTATTGTAAATCCTGCTCCAGGGGCCGCCAAAGAGAGAAAGACCAGATTCGATCTGGTGGCCGCAGCCTATGAGGATCAATGGGTCTTGGTGAATTCAGGCTATCATCCTGCCATTGCGGGGAATATGCTTTCCGAGCCATCGGTTTCCCCATTTGTTCCCCTTCGGTTCATCCGTTCTGAAGTAAGATATGGTGAGAGCCGTCTGGATTTTCTCCTGAAGCTTGGCAATAAGGATCTGGACAGGGTCCTTCTCGAGGTGAAGGGCTGCACCCTGGCAAGGGACGGGATGGCCCTTTTCCCTGATGCCCCCACTATCAGGGGACGCAGGCATATCCAGGAGTTAATGAAGGCCATGGATGATGGATACAGGACAGCGCTCCTTGTGTTGGTATTCCGGCAGGATGCCAGCTGCTTCTCTCCCAATCGCGATACAGATCCTGAATTTGCACAGGTTTTTGCCCATGCCTTGGAGATGGGTGTAGAATGTCATCCTGTAAAACTATCCCTGAAGGTACGGAATGGAAGGGGAGAGATCGTTTATCTTGGCCCTTTGCCTGTTGTAATTTAGTTTATCTCAAACATTCATACGGGCTGCATAGCTGCGAATATATTTTCACGGTCAATTATCCCAGATTATGCACTACGAAAGAGGGCAAAAATGAATTTTCTTTTTATATCAACTAATTGTCTGTCAATAGTCAGTTGTTTGATATTCACCTTTTTCGTGAGGCAATATTCATGCTTTTGTTTTGCCCTCTTTCGCAGCCCTCCGGGATTGGCGAGTGTGCCCAATCTGCTTTGTTGCTCAGGACTCGAACTACCTAAGTACGTCTTCGCCCCTCGCGCCTCGCATCTTGGGCAAACCCGCCAATTGCATAACCTGGGATTATGTATTTCAACTGTTGAAGAATTCAATTGGTCCCTCTATTTTTTTGATCCTATAGATTCATCTGTCACCCTTTTGGGTGCGCATTTGCCAGCTGCATCCTTTATGATTATAGAGATGATGTATTCGTTGAAAGAATTGTTTCAGCTTAAAAGCAACCATAAACCTGTAACCGTTTACTGTTCGGGAGGTACGGATCATGGCCCTGTTTTCAAGGATTTGTCCATATTGCAAGGAAAAAGTTAAGAAAGACGCCCTGGTATGCCGATATTGTCAAAGAGAGCTGGAACCGGAAAGTTCAGGAGGTTCAGGCACAGCGTGGGTGTTTGCAGGATTTCTCGGTCTGACCCTCGGTGCAGCCCTGGCCCTTGGCCTTTCCTATCTCGATGAGAGGCGCCGCTGGAACGAGGATGATACCTCTCTTCATTCTGAAGAGGAGGCGGGAGAGAAAAAACCGGGAACTGAAGAGTAGATAATCTTCCGGTTTCATCCCCCGGCCGGTGCAGGTTAAGCAGTGAAAATTTCAATTCAGGGGGGATTCTGTTAATGAGTCAATCTGGCAGTGTAACTACGGTAGATGTTGTTTCAAGGATATTCTGTGATGCTGTAAAGGATGTCATACTTGGAGCTGCCGGTACCAGTGTAACCTACGCTCCCACCATTCAAAAGGTGCCTTCGATAAGTCTAAAGCCGGATATCGGCTGTTTCATACAGTTTGACGGGGATTATTCAGGCCTCTTCATAATGAATCTTTCTGGTGAGGCTGCCTTGGAGATCTATCAGAACTCCATGCGGTACATGGGGTTGCCTGAGGAAGAGATCGTTACTGATTGGGAATCCGATGAGGTGGTGAACTGTGTTGGTGAGTTCATGAACCAGATCATTGGAAAGGCGAGACAGATGATCCAGCAGCGTTATGGTTTGACTGCTTCTAACAATCAGCCCAAGGCCATCTCCATCTCGTCAGCCATCACCATGTATGTGGCCACCATGCTCCATCAGCCCCAATGCAGAAGGCTCTCCTTCAGGACTGAGAAGAACCACCCCTTCTATGTGGAGATGAATATGGAGCAGACTGAATTCATCTCCCTGGAACCTGTGGCAGAGGATAGAGATGAGCAGGGAGTTCAGGAACAGGTGGACAGCGTCCTTGCAGGTGATGCTTCAATTGTAACAGATCATGCCAGTGAAGGCCGGACAAGGGAAAAGATGTCAGATGAAGGGGATGAAGACCTGGACATTGATGCCTTGCTCTCCCAGTATGGCAAGTGATTTCCGCACAATGATCAAGCGTGTAAAGGTTGGGTGTAGCCCCATCACTCAGCCGGTTTTTTCAAGGAGCCACTCTGTCACATCACGATAATCCTTGGCACCGGCTGACCTCCCGGAATAGTAGATTACCGGCTTCCCTGCCTGAGGGGCCTCGGTCAGCGCCACGGTCTCTCTAACTACAGGGGCCACCTTGCCAGGAAATATCCGGTTCAACTCCTTCATCATGGTGTCGTGGATCCGCCTTCTGGGATGGGCGCGGCATGGGACAACAGCCATTATCCTCTCTTTGACCGTATCTGTTCTGAAAGTCTCTTGCAGTATCATAATCAGCTGTTCCAGGCCTGCCAGTCCGAGAAAGCTGGCTTCAACCGGCACTATCAGGGAATCGCTGGCATTAAGCGCCATCTGTGTCAGCACCTCAATTGATGGAGGGCAGTCAAAAATCACCCAGTCCCAGTTGTCGCCGGAGTTTTTAAGCGTTCTCAACAGGAGGTCCCGCCCCATGGCCTTTGAGAACCGCTCCCTGGCCTCTGATAGTAAGTATCCTGAAGGTACCAGTTGCAGTCCGGAAAATTCGGTATCCTGGACCGGTAATGGGGTTGTGCTCTGCAGGGCATTCAGCAGGGCCTTGCCGTTCTCCCTTACTCCTATGTGCAGGGTGGCATTTCCCTGAGGATCCATATCTATAAGCAGAACACGCCTTCCCTTTTGTCCAAGGCAGGCAGCAATATTTACAGCAGTTGTGGTCTTGCCCACTCCTCCCTTCAGATTTATGACAGCAACCCGTTTCATGCTCATAGCAGCTCTTCCCTGAGCAGATCAGCCATATCACCCCTTTCCCAAGGGATACCTATGTCTGTTCTCCCTACCTGTCCATAAGCAGCGAGTTTTCTGTAAAAGCCACCCTTTACCTCTCTTGGCAGCTTCCTGAGTCGAAACTTCCTGATGATCTCTGCTGGTCTCAGGGGAAAATGTTTCATTATGGCCTTTGCCAGCCTCTCCTCTTCCACCTTGCCTGTTCCAAAGGTTTCTACCTGGATGCTTGCTGGTGCAGAGAGGCCGATGGAATATGTGATCTGAACCTCACACTCCCTGGCAAGCCCGGCGGCCACGATATTCTTTGCAGCATATCGAGCAGCATAGGCCCCTATCCTGTCGGTCCTTCGGGGATCTTTCCCGCTCAGGGCTGAACCGCTCTGCCTCGCATATTCCCCATAGGTGTCTACAGCCGTCTTCCGCCCGGTGAGGCCGGAATGGGCAGTAGGGCCACAGCCATGGCCATAGTAGATCTTTCGGATATAGATCCTGGTCTTATGGTCAGGGGCTACAGGCTCGTTATCAAAGGCAGGCCTTACTACTGTCTCTGTCAGTTCTTCCTGGATCCTCTTCTTGGAGAGATTGAGATTGTAATCTTCAGAAGGACAGTACTGTATTACAATGCTCTGGATACGGTGCGGCCGCCCGTCACGATACTCCACTCCCACCTGGGTCTTGCCGTCAGGCGAAAGATAGGGGACCGTTCCCTTGATCCGGGCCAGGCTCAGGGCCCTTGAGAGTTTGTGTGCAAGATGGATAGGGAGAGGCATCAGGCTGGGGGTCTGGTCACAGGCAAAGCCGAAACAGTTGGCATTGTTTCTGACCTTGATCCTGTCCATCTCCTCATCTGAAAGGGCGTCTTCGTCGAAACGGTCCTGGGTGTCAAGAGGGAGTTCCTGGATACTGGTAAGTGCAGTACATGTCTTGCCACTGAAGTTCGGGCCGGTATAGCCAACCTGGTTTATGACATTTCTAGCAATGTTTGGGATGTCTATAAGGAGATTGGCCCCAAACTGAACTGCCAGGAACACTATGGCCTGGCTGATGGCACACTCTGCCACAACTGAGGCCTGGGAGTCCTGCTGAAGGAACCTGTCAACTATAGCGTCACTGATCTGGTCACATAGTTTGTCAGGGTGACCGTCTGTTACAGAGTGAGATGTGAAGACAAAATCCTTTCTCATTTTTTGTCTCCCTTCGGCTTCAATGCCTCGTTTATCAGTATGGGAGCTGTGGATGCAGCTCCAACAACAGCCATATCCAGTAATCCAAGTCTGGATATTCCCAACAGAGATCTCAAACCTGGTATGAACATGGCGACACCCTGCAGGGCGAAAGTGCCCCATAATGCCAGGTTGAGATGGGGGTTGGGTGGAAGTGTTTCATGGGAAAAGATGGTTGTATCATCGGAACGGCAGCTAAGACAGTGCAGGAGTTGGGACGCAGTAAGTGACAGAAAGGAGAGGGTGGATGCTCTTGGCCCAAGACCATAGCGGGAGATCCCATAAAAATATGCGCCAAGAGATGTTGCAGTCATTACTCCTGCCTCTCTTCCCCAGGTCTTCAGTTCTGATTCTCCGACCAGAGGGGCGTTCGGGTTCCTGGGCGGTTTTTCCATTACCTCTTCATGCTCCGGTTCCATGGAGAGGGCCAGGCCCGGGAAGATATCGGTGACGAGATTTATCCATAGCAACTGCATCTCTGTCAGGGGCTGTCCCCAGCCTGCCACATTGCCAATGAAGGACACCATGATCTCGCTCATATTGGTGGCCAAAAGAAAGTGGAGACTCTTCTTGACGTTTGTGTTGATGGTACGTCCCTGGGCAACTGCCATGACCAGGGTTTCCAGGTTGTCGTCCTCCACGATGACGTCTGCCACCTCTCTGGCCACGTCGGTTCCAGTGGCGCCCATCGCAACACCCAGATCTGCAGCCTTCAGTGCCGGGCTGTCGTTGACACCGTCACCGGTCATGGCAACAATGTATCCTGCCTCCTTGAGGGCTTCAACTATCTCCAGCTTGTTGGCAGGGCTCACCCTGGCAAAGACATGTACCCTTGAGCATATACTTACCCTGGCCTCTTTGTCCAGCTTGGAGAAACTCACAGAATCCAGGATCTGCAGTGGCTCATCTCCACTTATGTTAATGGAGCGGCCTATGGCATAGGCAGTAGGCGCCTGGTCTCCGGTGATCATTACCGTTTTTATTCCTGCCCTGTGTAACTTCTCAATAAATCTTGGCACCTCTTCCCTTACCGGGTCGGCCATCCCCACAATACCAGTAAATATCAGTTCCTTGACGTATGAATCCGCTTCATCCTTGTTAAAAGGGCCCTCTATTATTTTGTAGGCAGTGGCAAGATTTCTAAGGCCATATTTCGCCATTCTTTCATTCTGGATAAGCAGGTCTTCCCGGGAGTTATCATTCAGTTCTACCAGATTTCCCTGGATCATCTGATGAGTTGAGAGCTGTACAACCTCTGATGGGCTTCCCTTTACTGCTACCAGTATCTGGTTATGCTCCATCTGGTGAAAGCTGGCCATCCAGTTCCTGTTCTCAGAGCGATAAAGTATCTTTTGGAGCGGGAACCTCTTTCTGACCTGCTTTATATCCATCCCTGCCTTCATGGCCAGGTCTATCAAGGCATTTTCTGTAGGCGTTCCATTGAGCCGTGGCGTCTCGCCGTTTTCTATCAGTTCGCTCTCATTGCAGAGAACAGCGATGATCAATGTTGCTGCCTCCTCGGTGAAAGCAGGATCGTCAAGGGCCTTGTTCCAGGATATGGAGATCTCTGTCCCCATCTTTTTGAGGGTGATACTTTTGTTGCCCGTGTAAAGTTCCACCACGGTCATCCGGTTTTCAGTGATGGTGCCGGTTTTGTCCATGCAGAATACCTGGACTGCTCCCAAGGCCTCTACGGCGTTCATTGTCCGGATGAGAATATGGTTTTCCCTCATCTTTTTAATTCCCAGGGCCAGTGTGGTGGTCGCTACAGTGGGAAGACCTTCAGGGACTGCTGCCACTGCCAGGGAGAGGGATGTCTTGAGCATGTATAAGAAACTATTTCCCCTGAGGATGCCCAGCCCGAAGACCCCGACACACAGGATGCTGGAGGCCATGACCAGTTTTGTCCCAAGCGTGTCCAACTCTCGTTCCATAGGGGTTTTGGTATTTTCTGCCTCCCCTATCAGGGCGTGAATCTTGCCCATTTCAGTAAACTGGCCTGTAGCTACAACTACTGCCACGCCCTGTCCACCTGTTACCAGAGTGCCCATGAAGCAGATGTTGACCATATCGTTTATTGGTATCTGATCATCCTTTATGGGATTCGGGGTCTTAAGGATCGGCACGCTTTCACCGGTAAGGGCAGATTCATCAATGGTGAGCCGTTCTGCATGGATAATCCTGCCATCTGCAGGAACGTAATGACCAGGTCTAAGAAGTATGATATCCCCAGGTACCAGATATTCGGCCCCTATCTCCTTTGTTTCACCGTCCCGGACCACAATGGCCATGGGACGCACCAGGTTTTTCAGGGAGTGGATGGTCTTTTCAGACTGACTCTCTGTTACAAAGCCAAGGACCGCATTTATGCCGACTACTGTCATGATGGCAATGGCATCTACTACCCCGC
Organism: Deltaproteobacteria bacterium; assembly: GCA_026988585.1. Classification (GTDB taxonomy): domain Bacteria; phylum Desulfobacterota; class Dissulfuribacteria; order Dissulfuribacterales; family QOAL01; genus JALSKY01. Next base: position 3,225 of record JALSKY010000223.1, on the reverse strand, counting down.
CTGTTACCAGGGAGAGTCCGGCTGCAGCGGCAAGAAGGCCGACCGGGACCGTCAGAAACTGATCCATCAATATCTGAAAGGAAGATCTTGCAGCCTCTTCTGGAAGAATGTTGGGACCATACTGTTTCAGCCGTTTTTCTGCCTCACGAGAGGGCAGGCCCTTGTGTGGATCACTCCCTACCAGTTTCAGCACCTCATCTGTTGAGAGCTGATGCCACGGCTTGGATGGTTGCTGGCCGGAATCCTGCAGGAGCTGCCTGAGTTTCCGTTTTGAAATATCTTCCTGTTTCAGCCGTTTTCTCTTGACAAGAGAGGAAGGCTGGCCGTTTTTCCTGTTGTTATGGTTTTCTTCTGAAAATTTCTGGATCAGATCGGTTATCTCTTGTGCAATACGGTCCGTGGGGGTTTCATGTTTGAACCGTACGAGCAGGCTTCCTGTGAGTTCATTGGCCTTGAAATCTGTTATTGTATCAGATTTGAGAAGGTGGGTCTCCAGGAAGTATTTCAGGTCCCGGGAGCGATAGAGCTCCGGGACCTTGAAACGCACTCTCCCTGGTACAGTGCTTATAACTCGCAACATGGACGTTTATACGCAGAAGGCCTTGAGATTATGACTTGGAAGAGCTGCCTTCATCCTTACTCTTTGAGGAGGGCAGGGCAGCACTGAGCACCTCTTTTGCGCCGGTGGCTACGCCAACAAGCACATCGGTAACAGCCCTTGCTGCTGTTGTTCCCACCTCTTTGGCAGCTTCTATCGCCCCTACAGTGGCAGTCTTGGCAACATCTTCCACGTTGAGACCTACCTCCTTGGCAGCCTCAACAGTGCCTTCTACCGTGCGCCTTGCAACAGTGGCAACGTCTGCGCCTACTTCAGCAGCTCCCTTTACGGCAGTGCTTGCTGTTTCGGATGCTGCCTTGAGAACATCACCGCCAACGTCGCTTACACCCATAATGATCCCCTTGGCCACGCTTTTGGTCCCCATAATGAGACCTGCCCCCACCTCTTCAGAGGCCTGGATAGCGCCCTTGACCACGTCGGATGTTACAAAAATTGTCTCCTTGGTCACATCTCCTGTGGCCCTGAGGGTGTTGGTTATGGTGTTACGGGCAAGGCTCACGATCTCGCCCTCTATCTCATTTATGCCTCTGAGGCTGTTGACAATACCGTCTTTCACCGTGGAACCGGCCTTGCCTACGACACTTGCACCCTGGTCAATGCCAGTTTTTGCAAGTTCTGTGGCGGCAGAGTCCTTTCTGGGTGCAGTCTCTTTAGTAGTAGCCATCTCTTACTCCTCCTTCCATAAAAGTGTTTGTTAAAATAAACGAACCTGTTTTTTACCGCTTTGCGGCAATCAATGTGTTGATGGCATACCAAAGCCCTGTATGCCATTGGGGAAGAGCGACATTGCCTTTTGCAATCTGGTAAACACTGCTGGAGATCAAAAATATTACTGTGATTCCGGTTAGGTCCAGTTCTCCTCCTGTCAGCTCCCTGGTCTTGCTGTTGGCCTTTGCCAGCCCGTCATACAGGCAGTCCATGATAGGCCTTCTCTCTCTTTTAGAAGAGGCCCCTTCTTTGTAATCTTCCACCTGGAAGAGCTGTTTCTCCCTGGCAAAATCTGTGAGCCTGTCTATCCTGCTCCTGTGCATCAGCAACAGAGAGCCTGTGGCAGGATTGACCTCCACCCTTTCAACATCATCCAGTTTGTCAAAATGTTGTCTGACAGCGTGAAAATATGCCTGGTTCCCCTTCATTCCAGGAAACCGGAATCTGATCCTGTTGCCTGTACTATGGACGATTCTGGCAGAGGGAAGATCAGCCATCTTTGAACCTCTCCTCTATGCCTTCTTCTTCCTGGTGGCAGTGGCTGCTTTATTGGCCTGTGCAGGCTCAGGTTCAGGCTCGGGTTCCGGTACCAGTTCCTCCTCCAACTCGGCCTTGGCTTCAGCCCAAAGGTCCTCTGTGGTCTCTGTAACCTCTGCAGCAAGCTCTTTTGTCTTTTCGAAGAGCAGGATTCCGCTCTTCATGGTTGCCTTCAGGATGGGTTTCCCAACCTCTGAAAGGACTGACACCACAACTGGTGCCAGAATGGACGCTCCTATTCCAATGGCAAGACCGCTTGCAACCTTGTTTTTGAAGATGTCATCAAGGCCCATAATCTCCTCCATAAAACTTTTTAAACATAAATGTTATTTTTGTTAGCATTTGCTAATAAAAGAATAACAACTTTGAAAGAATTGGCAATGAAAGCTTTCATTACCTCGCCTCATAAGCTTATAGGGAAGAGAAGATGTGCTCCTTGATCTCTTGATCCGGTTTGGATAGGTAACTAAATAATTGCTGCTACCAGGCCGAGTCCTGCATCTTCCAGGACCTTGCCCACCACTGCTGAGAAGATGGCCTTGCCTGCTGCCTCTCCAGCCACCTTGACAGGGCGGTTGATCAGTTGATTTTCTGATGGAGAAGGAGTGGTTACTGTGATTCCTTCTGTTTCAAGGTGGGATATTATCTTTTCCTGGGTTATCACGTCTATGTGGTACCTGATGAGCAGGCTGCCTGTAACGATATTGGGCCGAACCTCATGTATCCCAGGCAGCTCCAACAGGGTAAAGATAACTGCATCCATCTTGGCCCTGTTTTTTTTCAACAGTCTTGATTTTATCTTGAGTCTGCCTGGCAAACTGTGCACGCAATAGCTTTTCATAGATTTCACTTCCTATTCAGCTTGAGATAGGTTCTGCAATCCGGATATTGGGAACACCTGTATGTGATGCTGTTGACATCCCTTTTGTAGATATGCATCTTTTGACCACATTTGCTGCAGACAGGCCTGCTGGCAGCGGGCTGGAGTTCCTGGGGCCCGTTGTTGCCTTCTGAAAACTGATATCCGCAACCGAGACAGATATGCCTTTGCTTGCCATGCCTGGTATGTCCATATCTATAATGATAGCCAAAGCCACATCGTGGACAGATGTATCTATCTTCCTGATCCATTTATGTCCTAACAATAATGGTAAATTGTTAGTTTTTCTTTTGGAGATTGTTAAAAAATGGTTAGAGGACACTGCAACCCTTTTCGGTTTTCAAAAAAATATTAAGTTTTTGTTAGTGACTGGCTGGTGTCCATTATGAAATTACTTTTTTGATCTCGAAAGTTATGGTGAGGTTAAGTCATGTCAGAGATAGCATTCAGACATCCGCATCATGGAGATGCTGAAGGTGTG
>JALSKY010000222.1 GCA_026988585.1 Deltaproteobacteria bacterium | reverse complement strand
CACATGAATGCAAAGGCACTGATCAATGTTGGAAAGGGCAAGAGGCTGATGAAGAACAGGGTCGGCCATGCCCTTGAGATAGTACCGCTGATCAATCCTGCAGAGTTACGGGTCGGTGATTATTTACCACTGCAGGTATTTCTCAATGGCAAGCCCTACAGCGATAAGCTCTATGCTACCTATATGGGATTTTCCACAGACAAGGACGTCTTTGCTTACACCACCAAGACTGACTCTCAAGGTAAGGGCAGGATACGAATCCTTAAGCCTGGCATATGGCTTATCAAGGTTGAACATCAACGGCCTTATCCAGATAAGGATGTTTGCGATGTGGAGTCGTTTATCTCAACCCTAACCCTGGAAGTGAAATGAATTCTTTGAGACAGTTATTCACTGTTATTGCCTCTTGCCTGGTTCAGGCCATGATACTTTTGCCAGGCTGGGCATGTGCCCACGGTCTCAGGGGTGCCATAACCACCTCTGAGGCTATATGTGTAAGAGCAGTCTATGATGATGGGCAGCCCATGAGCTACGGTGATGTAGAGATAAAGGCCCCTGATTCAAAACTCTCCTTTCAAACAGGTCGCACCGATCGAAATGGTTTATTCTGTTTTCATCCTGACGGCAGTGGAGAATGGCTGGTGGAGGTAGGGGATGGAATCGGGCACCAGGTCAAGTTGAAAACGGTTGTAACGCCGAACAAGACAGAGCCCAGGCCACTTCAAGGGCATAACCCGCCGAGCATGAACAGGGTCAATGGAATCGTCACCGGTCTCTCGCTAATCTTCGGATTCATTGGCTTACTGGCCTGGTGGCGGAGCCGATCAAACTGCCAAGCTGAAAAGGGGCCGTGACCAAAACTCAATAACCACGGCAAAAACTGGCGGCCAGTTGAAATTGATCTTTTTTTCATGACATCTGATCATAGAGCTTCTATATCCTTGGCCACAAATAGCCGAAGCATCGGCACAAGTGCATCAAAAGAGAACAAAAATTGTGTTTAAAACCTGGATTGTGTAAAGGTTCTCAACAATTCCGCTGCCCTGGCAGAAGCACCTGGAGGACCAAGCAGTTCTGTAACTTCTCTCAGGCCAGCCTTCATATCATTTATCTTTTTGGGGTATTTCAGATAATCCAAGGCAGTCGCTGCTATCTTTTCGGGCTCAGCATCATTCTGGAGCAGCTCAGGCACAACTTCATGCTGTGCGATAAGATTTACGAGGCTTGCCCATTTTACCTTTATCAGCCTCTTTCCCAGGTGATAGGTGAGAGGGGAGAGGCGATAGGTTACCAGCATTGGTGTTGAAAGGATAGCTGCCTCCAGGGCCACAGTACCTGATGCCAGTATGGATAGATGGCTGGCTGCCAGTACGTTATGGGCATTGCCTATCGTTATTATTGTATTGGGACCGGAAAAGAGGCCTGCTTCTCTCACCTCTTCCTCCATGAAACGCTTGATCCCTACAGGTAATCCGGGAGCCTGCGGAATAATGAAGTGGCATGCAGTTCCCAGTTTACTCTTGATGATAAGAGCGGCATGCAACATCATTTTCAGATGGCGTTTCACCTCTCCAGACCTGCTTCCAGGCAGCAGTGAAACGGTAACCTCTTCCGGGCTGCACCCGATCTCTGTGAGATATTGATCACGATGGGTTTCTACCCTCACCTCATCTTTCAGGGGATGGCCCACAAACTCCACATCCATTCCATAGCGACGGTAAAACTCCTTTTCAAACGGCAGAATCACAGCCATCTTGTCAACAAGGCGCCGTATCTTCCGTGCCCTGCCCTGGCGCCAGGCCCATATCTGCGGACTGATATAATAAAAGACAGGAATGCCAAGCCTTTTGGCCTGGCTGGCAATCAACATATTGAACTCGGGATAATCAACCAGAACAAGGGCTGTTGGCCTATGGACCCGAAGCCATTTTACTACCTGTTTGTAGGCACTGATTATCTCCTTAGAGTGAGTGATGATTTCAAAAAGCCCTACCACTGCCAACTTGGAATTGGGAATCAGGATGTTGGCACCAACTGCTTCCAGAGCAGGACCACCGATACAGGTGAACTCGGCATCTGGCTCCTTTTTTTTGTAGGCAGTGACCATCTGCGCAGCATGGATATCACCTGATGATTCTCCAGCGATAAGAAAGAACTTCTGTTTTTTATCAATCATGGGTTAGAGAGACGAGGATGCAGGCGGCAGATGGAACCGGTTACATGACGCCGTCAATACCGGCTTCTTCAAGTCCATTCAATATGGACTGGGTGATCTCGGTTGCAAGGGATAGAGCACGTCTTCCGGCTGCCCCGTCAACTGTTGGTTGTTTTTCTCCACGAACCGCACTGATAAACTCCTTAATCTCTTCAAGGAGGTTGTCTGTCTGATTGTGTTCCAGGAATTGAGGCTCGATCCCCATGGGATTGTTGATGGCATCCTCACCATGAACAATAAGGTTTGTTCTATCAGTACAATCTGCAGATATGTATCTTCCTGGCTGGAACACCCTGATACGCCTCAGATCCTTCAGGGAGATCCTGCTGGCTGTAAGGTTGGCAGTACAGCCGGACTCAAACATAAGGCGGACATTTGCAATATCAACCCTGGAAGTGAGTACAGGGACCCCGGCAGCACGAATCTCCTTTACCGGTGAGTTCACCAGGGCAAGGATTATATCTATATCGTGAATCATAAGATCCAGCACTACATCTACGTCGATTGCCCTTGGTTTGAATCCACTCAACCTGTGTGCCTCGATAAAAAGTGGGGCATCCACCTGCTGAGTCAGGGTAACTATGGCAGGGTTGAAACGTTCCAGGTGGCCTACTTGCAGGACTGCTTTTTTTTCCTCTGAAATGCGGATCAGCTCATCAGCCTCTTCCACTGTAACGGTCATGGGCTTCTCCAGCAAAACATGCTTGCCTGCCATTAAAAAATCCCTGGCTACCTGATAATGAAACGTGGTTGGCACCACGATACTGACTGCATCCACCATGTCTATAATATCCCGATAGTCAAAGAAGGGCTCGGTATCACACTCCTCAGCCACCTTCCTTGCCTGATACTCATCAGTATCGACAACCCCAACCAGTTGGGAGTCCTGCAGCATTGCATACTTCTGAGCATGAAATCTGCCAAGATACCCTACCCCTATAACTGCTGTTTTTACAGGTTCCATATCTTTCACCTGATCTTTGAAAAAATGACTAAAAGACATTAAAGGATCTGCTGGCTAAGCCAGGTTGAGGCCGATTATTGTAATGGAATATCTGTCTGCCAATCTGATAGCATCCTCTCTGTCAAAAAAGAGAGAGCGGCCTGCCTCAACAGCAAGGCATGAAGCCCCGGTCTCCTGCATGGTTTCTACAGTCTGAATACCTATGGATGGCAGGTCGAACCGGAGATCCTGATTGGGTTTGCATATCTTTATGACACACACATCCTTGCTGCCGCCAAGTTCTCCGCCCCTCCTGATAGTGGCATCAGTACCTTCTATTGCCTCCACGGCCAGGACTGTTCTGTCTTTTACCACGATACACTGACCGATATCCAGGGCACCTATCTGCTTGGCCAGCTCAACTCCAAATTGAACATCACGCATCTCATCCTTAGATGGTTTACGTCTGGTCATGATGCCAACAGGTGTCACCAGGTTGTCCATAAGGGCTGTTGATGGAATCACTTCAAGGCCATCCTTGGACAACTCATCAGCCACACCTCTGAGAATTCCATCATCGAGATGGCCATCCATCTGCCGCCAGAGGGATATGGCTCTAAAATCCGGTCTGATATCCCTGAAAATCCTGGTCTTGGTGATGGTGCCTGCAAAAAGGACCTGTCGAACCCCATGTTTCTTGAAAAAAGAAATGAGTTTGCCGAGCTGGCCCAGATGAATCCATTTGGTCTTGGCAGCATGTTCCTGGATCAGGGGGTCTGTCTCACCCTTGTGGGCGACCACTACAGGTTCCAGCCCCTTTTCAGCAGCCTTTTTCGCACAGAGAAGAGGGAACTGCCCTCCCCCAGCCACAATGCCCATGGGAGATGAGATCTTCAGGATTACTCCTCCTCTTTCATGGATGCAGGAGGAATTCCGCGCTTTGACTCCACAATAAACTTTAGGAACTTGGCAACCATGGGAATCTGTCCAAACTGTTCCTGAGCCTCCTGAACACCTTCAGCTATGGTTTGGGCCTTCTGAAATATTATCCTGTAGGCATCCTTGAGTGCACGAATATCATCCTTAGAAAACCCTCCCCGTCTCAATCCAACAAGATTGAGGCCGAAGAGCCTTCCGTCCCTGGCACCTGAATAGCGGGTAAATGGCGGAATATCCTTGTTGGTTCCTGACATGCCGGCCATGAACGCAAATTCTCCTATATGGCAGAACTGATGGATGGCGCACATACCGCCGATTACAGCGTGATTTCCAATCTCAACATGTCCACCGAGTGTGGCCACATTAGCCATTATTACATGGTCACCTATCTGACAGTCATGGGCCACATGAGAATAGGCCATTATCATACAATTGCTGCCAATCCTGGTGATACCCCCCCCCTTGTCAGTGCCACGATGAATGGTAACAGCCTCTCTGACAACTGTATTCTTGCCAATCTCTACAGCAGTCATCTCCCCTTGATAGGAGAGATCCTGTGGAGGAGCGCCTACAGATGCGAACTGATAGATCTGAACGCCAGTCCCAAGGTTGGTCTTGCCTTCTACCACAACATGAGGCCCCAGGAATACATTATCTGAAACAGTAACCTCAGGACCGACTACAGTATAGGCACCTATGGTCACCCCCCTGCCCAGGACTGCGCCCTGCTGAATTACCGCAGTATCATGAATGTCATTATCTCTTTGGGTCATACAATGTCCACCTGTAAACTAATATTGATGTGCAGATCAGTCCTGGATGGCTGCTAACAGAACAGCTTCAACTGCTGTCTTGCCATCCACTGAGGCAACTGCCCCCATTTTCCAGATATTCCTTTTCTTTTTGATGAGTTTCAGTTCCATATCCATTCTGTGGCCTGGCAGCACAGGACTGCGAAACCGGACACCATCTATCCCTGCAAAGACAACCAGCTTCTCCTCTATTGCGGGTTCTGTCTTTTTGGCAAAGATGATACCAAGCTGGGCCATTGCCTCAAGTATCAAGACTCCTGGCATTATTGGATTGCCAGGGAAATGACCGTGAAACTGTGGTTCATTGAAGGATATATTTTTATATCCCCTTATATATTCTCCCAACTCTATCTCTGTCACACCATCGACAAGCAGGAATGGATATCTGTGTGGCAGGAGTTTAAGTATATCCTGATGCGTCATCTCTCTCTCCTGTTACTCTTCTCTTTTGCCAGCCTTGAGTTTTGCGATCTCCTTTTTGAGGTTTCGAACCTGGGATACCAGGTCAGGCAGTTTTTTCAGGGCGCCGGCCAGCCTGAGAAACTGCGTGTGAGGTATTGCAGGCACACCTGATACCGCCTCACCTGCGGGGACTGATGAAACCACCCCGGACTTTGCCGTTATGACTGCCCTATCCCCAATTTCAATATGGCCTATCAAACCTGCCTGGGCTGCAACCACGACCCCCCTGCCCAGTTTTGTGCTGCCAGCTATACCGGACTGGGCTACTATAATGGAACCAGGTCCAACCTCTACATTGTGCGCGATCATCACCAAGTTGTCTATCATCACACCGCGACAGATCCTTGTGGCTCCAAAGGCTGCCCGGTCTATGGTTGTGTTTGCCCCAATCTCAACATCATCTTCTATTATAACGATACCTACCTGGGGTATCTTCCAGTGCTGCCCCTGTTCATCTGTAGCAAAACCAAAACCATCAGCTCCAATGACAACCCCGGAATGGATTATTACTCTGCTTCCTATGCGGCAACCTCCATAAATTGTCACATTGGGATAGATTTTGGTATCGTCTCCAATCTCAACTCCGTCACCAATGACAACCCCTGGATGGATAAACACCCTGTTACCAATAGAGACTCCATTACCAACAACCACATTTGCCCCAAGAGTGACATCCTCTCCTATCTTGCACCGGTCTCCCATAACAACTGAGGGATGGATCCCCTTACAGGCTGGCTCTTCAGAAAAAAAGTGCTGGGCTATCTTGGCATAGGCAAGATGCGGATTTTTTACCAGGACAAGAGGCCGTTCCAAGGCCTCCTGCTCCCTTCTTGGCCAGCCTTCAGGCAGGATGAGGGCACCAGCTCTGCTGGATAGTGCCTTCTTTTTGAATTTGGGTGAGGCTGCAAAACTGATATGGTCTGGACCAGCCGTATCCAAAGGGGCTATGGAGATAACTGGCACATTCCCGTTGCCTATAACCCTGCCGCCAACCATGTTGGCAATCTCTGATACTGTAAGGGCCCTGTCTGCCATCAGAAGCTGCCCCCCATACGGAACTCCCAGTTGCTGGAGTCATCTTCCGGATCCTTATCTAAGTTGTAACCCCATTCTATGCGCAAGGGGCCCATGGGAGACAGCCATCTCACACCAAGGCCAACCGATTTCTTGGTATCGGAAATATCTACATCATCCTTCTGCCATACATTTCCCATGTCGTAAAAGACGACTCCGTTCAACCCTAACTCCTGAACAAGAGGAAAGACCATTTCTGACTGGAGATACCCCATATACTCTCCTCCGATCCGTTCATCTGTTACCGGATCCCTTGGACTTACCCAGCCATACTTGAACCCTCTAACAGAATCCAGGCCTCCAAGAAAGAATCGCTCCCAGATGGGCAGTTTGCCGTCACTTCCCTCTTCCACATAACCTGCTCCTATCTTGATCTTGCCTATCAGGATATCCTTCCAGATCGGATGATAATAGGCAGTGGAGCCCTCAAACTTGGTATATTCAGCATCACCGCCCAGGAGAGTCCCTGCGTTTTCCACGGATATATCAGCGAGCCAGCCCCTTGTAGGATTGAAATAGCGATCCCTGCTATCATAGGTGAGCCCCATACTAAGTGATCTGGTACTCTTGATATCTATTGAATCACGGATATATCTTGAAGGATCATCTATGTAATCGGAAATATCCGATTCATCCACCCTGAGTCGGCTATACCATCTCAGATTATCAGTAAGGGGATATCCAAAACGCAAAGCCCCACCATAACTGTCCTTGGTATAGTCGTCATATTCATAGTTCCAGTTATAGATGTCGAAGCCAAGGGAGAAACGGGTGTCCCTGAAATATGGCTCGAACAGACTCAGGGTAAATCTCTGGGTGCTGCCACCAATGATACCCCTGAAAGAGAGGGTCTGGCCCTTGCCCAGGAAATTTCTCTGACTCACCTCACCCATGAAGATGAGACTGTCAACAGAACTGTACCCCATCCCAACACTGAATGTGCCTGTGGGCTGTTCCTTGACATTGACGTCTATATTCATATGGGACTCATCACTGCCCTTGCGCGGCGTGATATTGACATCCTGAAAATAACCAAGCCTTCTAAGCCTGTTCTGACTCCGTTTGAGGCCGGTGGAGCTGAAGGGCTCCAGTTCCTTGACCCTGAGCTCTCTTCTTATAACCTTGTCCCTGGTACGGGTGTTCCCTGCGATCTCGATCCGTTCAATATAGACCTTTGGCCCCTTGTCCACTTTGAGGGTGATGTCCACAACATGGTTCACTCTGTCGCGAATGAGCTGTGGCTCTATATTGCAATAGGCAAATCCCTGGTCTGAAAACCTGTTGGTAAGGGCTATGATATCTTTTCTGAGAACCTGTTGACTGAAATACTGCTCATCCTTGAGATGAAGATCCTTCAGGAGTTGCTCCCCATCCTTGAAATAATCCTGGTCTATGCTGATCTTTCCGACTTTGTATCTCTCGCCTTCATTAACCGGTATGGTGATATAGATATCTGCTCCCTCTCTTTTTATCTTGGGCCTTCCAACCTTTGCGTCAACATAACCATAGTTATGATAAAAGGCAGCTATACGGCTGAGATCCCTCTCCAGGGCATCGCTCTTGAGGATTCCTGCATCGCCTGTTATCAGCCCCATAATATTTCTCAGGCTGGGTGTCCACCATGGTTTCTTCTCTGCAACCTCCATGATCTCCTTGATCTTGTCATCAGAAAAGGCCTTGTTCCCCTCTATTTCGATCTTCTTGATCTTGACCTTCTCCCCTTCTGTAATTTCAAAGATCACATCGGCAGCCTGACTGGAAACAGGCTTGATTGCCGCTACAACTGTAGTTCCTGCATAGCCCTTGTCAGAATAGAGCATCTGTATCTTTTCGGCGTTCTGCTTCAGGGCATCCTCACGGATGACTGAATATGGTTTTATATCCAGGACCTCCCTGATCTTATCCTCACCCAATGCCCTGTTACCCACTATCTCTATATTTCTGATAGCGGGTTTCTCCCTGACCATGAAGGTGATCACCTTGCCCTCTGGAGAATCCTGCACATCTGCCTCAATCTCATCAAAATATCCCATACGATAGATGGACTTGATGCTCTCGGTTACAAGATCCTTCCTATACTGCATCCCTTGCTGCAGAGGTATCTCGGCAAGAACAGCGTCAGTCCCGATACGCCGGTTTCCAGCTATATCGATTCTTGCTACCTTGTAAGGCGTAAGGAAGGCCTGTTCAATCCTGTCTGAAAGGACAGAACAGAGCCCGGACAGCTTCTCTTTAGGACCCTGAATAAAGACAGGTAGGGGTTTGTTGGAGGTGGATTGCGCTGATATTACATAGAGATCAAGGCTTACCATATCTCCGAGCAGGGTGACGTTCCCCCAGATCCCATATCCGGCGCCAAGGGCAGAAAGGTATCTCTTTATCTGGGTCCTGCTGAGGTCAGAGCCGATCTTACCTACACGCTCCACCAGATGGCCACGCTGTTGCAGCTCCTGTAACAGTTCCCTCTCAGCTTGCTGAACTGTATGGGATATCTGCCCTTCTGGCCCGAACCCCTTCAGATGAAACAGGGCAGCTTTAGTGCCAGGCACCGTATCCATGGCCATGGCCATGTTTCCCTGCCACTGTAACCCTGTAAGTGCCAAGAAAAAAACAATCAAGAACGAGGCCAACACCATTGTAGATCTATAGATTTTAAGATACACTTCCATATTCAGGCCGCCTTTTTCATTACAAACTCTGCTAAATTTTCCTTTTCGAGTTCAACCACTCTCCCCTGGGACAGGCCAAGACAGCGATCTGCCAGCCTGGCCAGGCTAAGGTTATGAGTAACAAGCACCACGGACGTCTCAGGCCTATACTTCATTTGAAAGAGGAGCTCTGCCACTTTACCCCCGCTCTTCTCATCCAGATTCCCTGTAGGCTCATCTGCAAGTATCAGTTTTGGATTCATGACCATAGCCCTCGCCAAGGCCACTCTCTGCTGCTCACCACCCGATAGTCTGGCAGAGGAAAGGCTCGCTCTATGTTCAAGGTCAACCTGCTTGAGGAGCTGGATGGCTGCATCATGGGCATCTTTACGGGACATACCGGCAAGAAAACAGGGTATCATAACGTTTTCAAGGGCTGTAAATTCCGGCAGCAGGTGGTGGGACTGAAACACAAATCCGATCTTGGAGTTCCTAAATGCAGAAAGTTTCGAGTCAGATAGTTTAAAGATATCCTTTCCTGAATAGAGGATCTTTCCTGAAGATGGCCGGTCCAATGTACCAAGTATATGGAGCAGGGTTGTTTTTCCCACTCCAGATGCGCCTATAATGGCAATTACCTCGTTGTAAGCTATATGAAAGTCCACGCCAGAAAGTACATCTATCTCACCTATATCCCCGGAATAGGATTTCCTGAGCCGGTTCACCTGAACGAATATCCCGTTATCGCTCTGCAAAATAACCCTTTCTCCTGTTCACATTATTGGAATGGTCATAAACTCACTATCTGTTCAGAAGACACAAACCGACCATGTAACCTTTACAAAAAACATAAAGGCATGGCGATAGGACATCTTCTGAGTTCGGGAAATAACTTACACAAATTTTGAACAGATAACAAATATAGATTGGAGGTTCAAGGTTGGGGACAAATGAAACCGGGAGTGGCAAAGAAGGAAACCTGCTGCATGAACTGAAAATTCAACGTATCCACCCGGGCCTCAAAGATCTGGATAGTCAGAAAGGAGTTCTTTGGCTCTTCTCAGTTTTTTTTTGATCCTCAGCCGATCAACCCGTTTTTTGCAGAGCTGGACAGACTTTTCATAAGCCTTCACAGCATCTTGAAATCTGTGGGCTGCCATGAGGGCGTCTCCAAGATGCTCTGCTATAACCGGGTCATCCGGTGCAAGCTCATGGGCCTTCCTGAGATAGCGAATAGCCTCACAATAACGATGCTGCTTGAAATAGACCCACCCCATGCTGTCCATGATGAAGCCATCCTCTGGCCGCAACTCTAACGCCTTCTTTATGAGTTTCTCCGCTTCTTCGAGACTTTTCCTGTTGTCAGAGTCCCTGTCAGCAAGGGTATAACCAATAAAATTTAGTGCTGAGACATCGTCAGGGTTGATTTTCAGGACCTTTCTGGCCAGCTTTACACCCTTTTCCCATTTTCCCTGTTTTTCCAGGATCAGGGCAAGCGATATAAGGAGCCTTTCGTTGTTTGGGTGTTGTTCAAGGGCCTGCTCCAGCAGAGCTGCTGCCTGGGCCAGACGACCTGATTCTTCCA
>JALSKY010000221.1 GCA_026988585.1 Deltaproteobacteria bacterium | reverse complement strand
ATGGTGAAATCAGTGAAGCTCCGGTTTATGTGGGGAGGCAGCACCTCTATGCCTGAGCTCCTGCACTCTGACAGGAATTTAACCACGCCGTCTGTCTGGCCCAGTTCGTTACTTAGAAGGCTTGCCATGAACGGGACCGGATAGTGGGCCTTGAGCCAGGCAGTCCGGTATGAGATAAGGGCATAGGCTGCAGAGTGGGACTTGTTGAACCCGTATCCTGCAAACTTGGCCATGAGATCGAAAATGAATTCAGCCTTCTCCCTGGGGATATCTCTTTCCAGTGCGCCGGACATGAATCGCTCTTTCTGGGCGTCCATTACCTCGGCCACCTTCTTGCCCATGGCGCGGCGAAGGAGATCACCCTCACCAAGGCTGTAGCCTGCAAGCTCCTGGGCGATTTTCATGACCTGTTCCTGATATACTATAACCCCGTAGGTCTCCTTGAGGATAGGCTCAAGCTGGGGCAGAAGGTATTTGACCTCCTTTTTGCCATGTTTGCCATCCACAAAGTCATTGACCATGCCGCTCTCCAGGGGACCAGGTCTGTAAAGGGCAACCAGGGCGATGAGGTCAGTAAATGTTGAGGGCCTCATCCGTTTTATCAGGTTTTTCATCCCTGGACTCTCAAGCTGAAAAACTCCGGTGGTATCACCCCTGCATAGAAGTTCATAGGTCTTTGCGTCATCCAGGGAGATGCCGGAGAGATCTATCTTTTTGCCGTAATGGCGTTCTATCAGCTTAAGGGCGGTGTCTATGACAGTAAGGGTCTTCAGGCCGAGAAAGTCGAACTTTATGAGACCAGCCTTTTCCACATCCTTCATGTCGAACTGGGTGATGGTTTCACCCTCTTGCCCCTTGGTGAGCGGCAGGTACTCCACCATGGGCTTATGGTCAGAAATAACCACACCGGCCGCATGGGTGGATGAGTGTCTCGGAAGCCCTTCCAGTGCACGGGCTACTGTGAGAAGTTCCTTGACCCTGACATCATTTTCCGCCAGCTCCTTGAGCTTGGGTTCCATCTCTATGGCCTTGTCCAAGGTCATCTTCAAGGCATCCGGCACCAGCTTGGCAATCCGGTCAACATCACTGTAAGGCATCCCCATAGCCCTGCCCACATCACGAATTACTGCCTTGGCCTTCATCTGGCCGAAGGTGATGATCTGGGCCACGTGATCCTCGCCGCCATACTGCCTGGTAACATAATGGATCACCTCCGGACGCCTGATCATACAGAAATCCACATCTATATCAGGCAGGGAGGTCCGCTCCACGTTGAGAAATCTCTCGAAGAACAGTCCATATTTGACCGGATCTATATCTGTTATTCCCATGGAGAAGGCCACCAGTGAACCGGCAGCAGATCCGCGGCCCGGCCCTACAGGGATTCCCTGTTTCTTGGCCCATCCTATGAAGTCGGCAACAATGAGAAAATAGGAGGGGAATCCCTTCTTCTCTATCACCTCCATCTCAAACTCCAGCCTGTCCCAGTAGGTCTGGTGCTGTTCTTCAGGGATATTGAAGGCAGAGAGACGTTTTTTAAGGCCTTTCCTGGCCAGGGCCTCAAATTCCTCCTCATAACTGGCTGCCTGTTTCAGTTTGTAAACCGGAAAGAAATGTTTACCAGTAGTGATCTCCACATTACACCGGTCTGCTATCTCCTGGGTTGCTGCTATGGCCTCAGGACACCAGGAAAACCGTTTTTCCATCTCCTCTGGGCTGGCAAAGTAGAGCTGATCAGTTGAGAACCTCATCCGTTTTTCATCGCTGACAGTCTTGCCTGTCTGAATACAGAGGAGCAGATCATGGGCCTTGTAGTCCTCCTGGTTCAGGTAGTGGCAGTCGTTGGTGGCTACCACTGGAATCCCAAGTGTCTTGGAGAGGTGAAGCAGGTCCTTGTTGACCTGTTTCTGTTCCTCTAAGCCGTTTTCCTGCAGTTCCAGATAGAACCGGCCTTTGAAAATGGAGGCATAGGTTTCTGTCAGAGCGCATGCACCCTTCTCATCTCCAACCAGGCATTTGTGGGCAATTTCTCCATGCAGACAGGCTGAGAGTGCTATCAGCCCCTGGTTGTGCTGGGCAAGGACCTCCTTGTCCACCCTGGGTTTGTAGTAGAACCCTTCGAAGTTGGCGATGGTCACCAGCTTCATCAGGTTCTTATAGCCCTCCTGATTCATGGCCAGGAGCACAAGATGGAAGGCCGCTTCGGACGGAGAGCGGAAGTGCCGGTCGGTGCGATGGGTGGGAGAGACATAGAGCTCACAGCCAATCAGGGGTTTTATTCCGTTCTCTACCGCCTGAAGATAGAATTTGAGTGCCCCGTACATTACTCCATGATCTGTCATTGCCAGGGCCTTGTAGCCATACTCCTTGGCCTTGGCAAACAGGTCCTTGAGCCTGATTGCGCCATCCAAGAGGCTGTATTCAGTGTGAAGGTGGAGATGTGTGAACATCTTTCTTCTGCTCCTCTCTGTTGCTGTTACTCCCACTCGATGGTTGCAGGTGGCTTGGAGCTGATATCATAACAGACCCTGTTCACACCCCTGACCTCGTTTATGATCCTGTTGGACATGGTGGCAAGCACCTGGTAGGGAAGCCTGGTCCAGTCAGCAGTCATTGCATCAAGACTGTCCACGGCTCTTATTGCCACCACATGGTCATAGGTGCGCTCATCTCCCATGACTCCCACGGTTCTGATGGGAAGGAGTACTGCAAAGGCCTGCCAGACCTTGAAGTACCACTCGGAGCGTTTCATCTCCTCCATAACTATGGCATCTGCCTCCCTGAGGATCTCCAGCCGCTCCCTATTCACTTCACCAAGGACCCTTATGGCCAGACCAGGGCCAGGGAACGGGTGTCTCATTATGAGCTCTGTTGGCATTCCAAGCTCTCTGGCCACACGCCTGACCTCATCTTTGAACAGTTCCCGAAGGGGTTCCACCAGCTCCAGTTTCATCACCTCGGGCAGACCGCCCACATTGTGATGACTCTTGATGGTGGCCGAGGGACCTTTGAAGGAGACGCTCTCAATCACGTCTGGATATAGTGTGCCCTGGGCCAGGAAATCAACCTGGCCAATCTTTCTGGCCTCCTCCTCAAAGATGAATATGAACTCCTCACCTATTATCTTTCTTTTCTTTTCAGGGTCTTCTATCCCCTTGAGTTTGGAAAGGAATCTCTCCTCTGCATCCACATATCTCAGGTCCAGGTTGAACTGTTCCAAAAAGGCCAGAACTGTCTCCGCCTCATTTTTTCGCAGAAGTCCATTGTTGACAAAGATGCAGGTAAGTTGTTTTCCAATGGCCTTATTGATAAGAAGGGCAGTTACAGTTGAATCAACCCCGCCGGATAATGCACAGATGACCCGTCTGTCACCAACCTTTTCCTTAATGGCAGAACAGGTGTTTTCCACGAATGAATGCATGGTCCAGGTGGGTTCGCACCTGCACACCCTGAAGAGGAAATTTCTAATCACATCCTCGCCTATCTCTGTATGGGCCACCTCCGGGTGAAACTGCACTCCGTAGATCCCATGTTCCGGGTTCGCCATGGCTGCCACAGGACAGCTTTTACTGTGGGCCAGGGTGATGAAGCCAGGTGGCAGCTCTTCTAACCTGTCTCCATGGCTCATCCATACCTGGTGGGGAACATCGGTAGAGAGACCGTGGAAGATCTGGTCCGGATCATCTATGAAGAGGTGAGCATGTCCATATTCACGGTGATCGCTTCTTTCCACACGCCCTCCAAGGAGATGGGTGGTTAGCTGCATGCCGTAACAGATGCCAAGAAGAGGGAGACCCAGTTCAAATATCTCCTTCTCAATCATGGGAGCCTCATCATCATAGACACTGGAGGGGCCGCCAGAGAGTATGATGCCGGTTGGGGCCATTGCCTTTATCTTTTCAATGCCTATGTTAAATGGATGAATTTCGCAGTAAACCTGGGCTTCTCTGACCCGCCTGGCTATGAGTTGGGTGGTCTGGGAGCCAAAGTCCAGTACCAGTACCATCTGAGTGTGGTTATTCATGGTGTTTGTCCCCTGTTTGAATGTGAGAATTTGCATCTGCCGTGGACTGTTTCTGCAGCCATGTTTTTGGCATGGTCACATTTGGCAGCAGGGCAGACCAGGATTGATAAGGATAACATTGTGGAGAGCTGTCGCCAAGGGAACTCTATTGAGCTAATTTTTCAACTCTGGTATTGTGGATAAGATCTGAAGGCCTGTTAATATAATAGTATTCAGGCATGTAACCATGACAGACCCGTAGATCGGGTTGTTTGAAACTGATTAAAACAGACTATTATGACAAAAGAAAAAGAGATATTGGATACCTTGAAGGATAAAGAGAAAGAGGATGGGCCGGACCAGCCGGAGAGCTCCTTTCCCTCCCAGAAAGACCTTGAAAAGGAGATCAGCGAATATCTTGCCAAGAAATATGGTGGCAAGGTAAAGGTGGTATCTCATATGAATTTTTCAGGCTCTCCTGACCAGGAAGAATCGGACCATTCTGTTTCCGGGACCACTCCTTCCAGCACTCACAACTTCAACATCAACCCGGAGGAGCTGGAGGAATATCTCCACAGATATGTGATCAAGCAGGATGAAGCAAAGGCGATCCTTGCCACCAAGGTCTGTACCCATTTTCGCAGGATCTCTTATATGTCGCGAAGATCCAGTGACAGGCTGCCAGTAGGGGGTATCAAGAACAATATCTTGCTCATGGGTCCTACAGGAGTGGGCAAGACCTATCTTGTAAAACTGATAGCAGCCAAGCTTGGAGTACCATTCGTCAAGGGAGATGCCACCAAGTTCAGCGAAACCGGTTATGTGGGCGGTGATGTTGAGGATCTGGTCAGGGATCTGGTGAAAGAGGCCGGTGGAGATATAGAAAAGGCCCAGTACGGTATCATCTATATTGACGAGATAGACAAGATAGCATCTTCCGGATCATTCCAGGGTCCTGATGTCTCCAGGGCCGGGGTACAGAGGGCTTTGCTCAAGCCACTGGAGGAGACCGAGGTGGATCTCAAGGTGGCCCATGACCCAATAGCCCAGCTCGAGGCCATCGAGCAGTTCAGAAAGACGGGTAAGCGTGAAAAACGCACCATAAACACGAAACATATCCTGTTCATAGTCAGTGGTGCCTTCAACGGCCTGTCTGATATTATAAAAAAACGTCTTTCCAGGCAGGGTATAGGCTTTGGTGCAGATCTGGACCTTGCAGATCAGGAGGAGTGGCTTAAGCATGTCAAACCACAGGACCTGGTGGAATATGGGTTTGAGAATGAGTTCATCGGCAGGCTGCCTGTAATAGCCCGGCTCCACTCCCTTGAAGAGGAGGATCTGTTTCAGATCCTGAAGAATCCCAACAGCAACGTGATAATAAGCAAAAAACAGGACTTCCGTGCCTACGGAATAGATCTCAGGTTTGAGGACGATGCCCTGCGCCTTCTGGCACATCAGGCATATCAGGAGGGTACTGGTGCCAGGGCCCTGGTGAGTGTGTTGGAGCGGGCTCTGCTTCCATTTGAAAAGAGGCTTCCATCCACAGATATTGATTTTCTTGTGGTGACCAGGGAACTGGTTCAGGATCCTGCAGGTGAGCTTGAGCGGCTCATGGCTGATCCTGGTGCCAGGGAAAGGCGGGAACATTATGAAGCAATCCTGCACCATGAAATGGATCTTCTGCTTCGCAGTCTGAAAGGGGTTGAGCCGGCTCCATGGCGTGCCGAAGGTATAAAGTCCAACGATTTTCGTCTAAGACTGGTGGCACAGCAATGTCTGAAAGAGGATATCTCCCCCGATGAGGCTGCAGCCAACGTACTCTTCTGGATAAACCAGATAAGGAGTTATGAGGATTCCTTTTTCAACAGGTGCGAGATAGATATAGTGTTTGAGGATGAGGCCATAGATCGGCTTCTGGAGAGGTGCCAGGATGATCCTGCTGATCTATATACCCAATGCGAGCGCCTCACCAGCATCCTGGAGTATGGTCTCTCTTTGATAAGGGAGAAGACAGGTCAGAACAGCTTTTCCATCCCTGCCGAGGCGGTGAACAATACTGAACTCTTCATAAACCGTCTCATCAGGCAGAGTTATGACTCAGCCGGGATAGAGCTGGCAGGTAAAGAGGAAGAGTAGTAGAGAGGGCTTCTTTCATGGCATCCCGAAAATTGGTGCTGTTGGTGGATCACCATCCTGAGGTTCGGGAGGTGTTTCAGCAGGCAGTAGAACAGATGGATCTTGATCTCATCACTGCCATTGATGGACAGGAGGGGCTGGATGGTGCCAAGGAACACAAACCGGCCCTTATAGTGGTCAGGCGGGATGCTCCCATTCTCAATGCACAGTCGGTCAGCGTCCTGCTGAAACAGTCGCCGGCTACGGAGAAGATACCGGTAGTGGTCCTCTGTTCAGGAATGACCGAGGAGGACAAGGAGCTTTTCAAGGATGCAGGTTGTGATGACTGTTTGAAGGAACCTCTTGAAAAGGAAAAGATAATGCTGAAACTCAAGGAGTGGCTTGACTGATGATGTTTCCGGAATACAGGCCCAGAAGGCTGAGGCGAAGTGAGGCCCTGCGTGCAATGGTAAGGGAGACGGAGCTATCCCCGGATCACCTGATCTATCCACTTTTTGCCTGTCCAGGCAGAGGGGTACGTGAGCCTATCGGTTCCATGCCAGGGATCTTTCAGAGTTCTGTGGATCAGATAGTGGAAGAGGCTGCAAGGGTCAGCGATCTTGGAATAAGGGCTGTACTCCTTTTTGGGATACCGGAGAAGAAGGATGAGCAGGGTTCTCATGCCTGGCTCCCTTCCGGTATCGTTCAGCAGGCTGTGGAGGCCATAAAAAAGCAGGTGCCTGGCCTGGTGGTCATAACGGATGTGTGTATGTGTGAGTACACCTCCCATGGTCATTGCGGAATCATCCACGGTCACAGGAAAGGGAAGGGCATAGAGCAGCCGCTGGATGTCCAGGTTGATAACGATGCCACCCTGGAGATGTTGCAGAAGGTTGCTCTTTCCCATGCACGTGCCGGAGCCGATATGGTGGCCCCATCTGATATGATGGATGGCAGGGTAGGTGCCATCAGGGAGATCCTGGATGAAAACGGTTTTGACCACATACCCATCATGTCCTACGCGGTGAAATATGCCTCGGGCTTTTATGGCCCGTTCAGGGATGCAGCAGAATGTGCTCCTCAGTTTGGAGACAGGCGCACCTATCAGATGGACCCGGCCAACAGTCGGGAGGCTATCCGGGAGACAATGCTGGATCTGGAGGAGGGCGCGGATATCATCATGGTCAAGCCTGGCATGCCATATCTGGATATCGTTCAGATGCTCAGGCAGGAGTTCAATCTGCCACTCGCTGTCTATCAGGTGAGTGGTGAATATTCCATGATCAAGGCTGCAGCCATGAATGGCTGGCTGGATGAGGAATCGGTTGTAAGAGAGAGCCTCCTGTCATTCAGAAGGGCGGGTGCTGACCTGATCATCACCTATTTTGCCAAGGATTTTGCCAAGGCTCTCTCCTGATCTGCTACTGACTGATTCAGGAAGCTCTTTTTTACTGGTTCAGACAGGGCTGCTCCAGGGAGATCTCCAAACTTTGTCTCTAATTTGGGAAACATGGCGAGAAAAGCTCCCGCTAATGGTGGCTATTCAGCCATGAGTTTCTTTCTGTCAGGCTTTTTCGCCAGGATAGCGGCCAGTCTTCAGGAGCCCGGATTCCGGGTTTTTCTGTTTGGTCAGGCCCTTGCCCTGCAGGGTACATGGGTCCAGGGCACTGCACAGAGATGGCTGGTCCTGGAGATGACAGACTCCACCCTTCTTGTCGGGGTCCTTGGGGCAGTATCAGGCCTTCCAATTCTGCTCTTTGCCCTGGCCGGGGGTGTGATGGCAGACAGGCTTCCAAGAATCTCGTTTCTGATCGCTGTCCAGGGGATAATAGCCCTTCAGGCCTTGATGTTCGGAGTGCTGGTTCAGACCGGTCATATAGAGTACTGGACCATTCTCCTCTTTTCCTTCATACTGGGCGCAGGTATCTCCTTTGAGGTTCCGGCCCGACAGGCCCTTATATACAATCTCGTTGGCAGGGATAGGATAACCAACGGAATCGCCCTGCACTCCACGGCATTCAATCTTGCCAGGTTCGGGGGACCGGCTCTGGCAGGTTTCATGATCCAGGCTGGCTATATGGCAGAATGTTTCTATTTCAAGGCCCTGACCTCTACCTGTGTGATAGTATGTCTGGTCTATGTATTGCATAATTACAGGCGGTACAATCTGCCTGTCAGGCAGAAGAAGGAATCTCCTGTTTCGGCCATTCTGGAGGCAGTAGCTTTTGCAAGAAACCATCCGGTGCTCTCCAGGCTTTTGGCCCTTACCATCTGTTTCGGGATTTTTCTTTTGCCATATTCCATGCTTTTGGCCCCGTTCGGCAGGGATATCTTGGGGCTGAATGCCAGTGGTTACGGACTGCTATCTGCTTCCAACGGGCTGGGTGCCCTGTGCGGGGCGATAGTGGTGGCAGGTTCAGGAAATGTGAAGAACCGTATGGGATGGTGGTGGAGCGGAACCCTCTTCTTTCCTGCATCACTTATGGTTCTTTCTGTTACACAGAGCTTCTGGCAGGCTGCTGTAGTCCTGTTCCTCTCGGGTTTTGCTATGGTAACCGTGGCCACCAGTGCCTTGAGCTTTATGCAGAAGGAGACCCCAGATTCCCTCAGAGGCAGGATGATGGGACTGTTTTCTACCTGTTTCATGGGGCTCTTTCCTTTGGGAAGCCTTCTCCAGGGGCTGCTTGGTGAACTCATAGGTGTCAGGATGACGTTGCTCTTAGCAGGAATTGTTGGAATTGGTGCAACTTTCATGGTATGGCGTTCCTGGAGTAGAAGAACAGTAGAGCCCCTGTAAAAAGACAACTGGTGCTGTTATTAACTACTTTTTAGCAGGATAAAGGAGGGTAACAGAGTGAGCGATATAGCAGTCAGACAGGGGATTCCTCTGGATGAGAGGATAATCTTTGCCCTGGATCTGCCGAATCCGGAGCTGGCCCTGGCAATGGTTGACAGGCTTGGTGGTGAGATACGTTTTTTCAAGGTGGGGCTGGAGCTTTTCCTTGCAGGGTGCTGGCAGGTGGTGGACAGGATAGTGGATGCAGGTTATCAGGTGATGCTGGACCTGAAGTTCTATGATATTCCGGCCACAGTCTCAAGGGCAGTGGCACAGCTCAACAATCGGGGAATATCCCTTACTACTGTTCATGGGAATGACCCCATTATCAGGGGGGCAGTGGAGTCCCGAGGGCCAGGGCTCAACATCCTTGCGGTCACAGTGCTCACATCATTTGATCCGTCAGGTGTGGAGCAGATGGGGTTCAGTGGCAGTGTAGAGGATCTCGTACTGGCCCGTGCCAGACGCGCAGTGGAACTTGGTTGTGATGGGGTGGTGGCATCGGCCCAGGAGGCCAGGCGGCTCAGAAAGGAGCTTGGTGACGGTTTTCTCATGGTGACTCCAGGTATCAGGTTGGCAGATAGCACGAGGCATGACGACCAGAGACGTGTTGCAACACCATTCCAGGCCATCCGTGACGGTTCCGACTATCTTGTGATAGGCAGGCCTATCCGCGATGCCAAGGCGCCGGAGAGGGTGATTCAGGAGATAAAGGAGCAGATTCAACAGGGGCTTGCTGCAAGGGAGAACGTAGCCTGAGCAGGCTGGGCCAGGCGGTGTGGCAGATTTAAATTTCAGGTGGCACAGGTTTCCGTCTGTCAGCATGCCAATGAATTGGCCCTCAGACATCTGGCATTGTGCAACTAAGAAAGGGCTAACTACATGAAGCCTGCCGTCATGGCATCAGCCATCTGTCCTATCCGCATAAGGTGTTCTTCCAGGAGTTCCAGCCGCTGTTGTCCCAGGCCGATGTAGTTTGCTATTGCTGCCTTGTTGCATTCAGGCTGTTTGAAGAATCCCATATCCATCTCATGGCTCAGGGTGTCGGCAAGCTGGATCAGGTGCCCCTCCATGCTCTGTCTCGGATGGCCGACAGGGAGATGATGGGTGGCAATTGCTTTGGCATAGACCTCTGGCAGACCCCAGTTTCTCACCAGCCACATTCCCAGCAGGTTATGCGGATATCCAAACCGTCTCTCCGCCTGGAGGAGAGGGCATCCGGTCTTTCTGACCATTCGAATTATCTGGTCACAGATCTCCGGGAAACAGAGTTCTGTCACAAGGTGCCCGAGATCGTGAAGCAGACCGCAGGTAAAGAAGAGATCGGAATTCTCTAAGCCGATTTCCAAAGCGATTATCCTGGAGACCATTGCAGTAGAGATGCTGTGTTCCCAGAACTGCTGTCGATTTATGGTAGCAAGTCCCCGTTTGGCCCTCTTCTTTTTGAATACATTTCCGATGCATAGCCCAAGTGCAATATTTCTCACCTCGGAGAAGCCCATGAATACTATGGCACGCTGTATGGTGTCGATGCGAGTGACAGGATTATATGCAGCGCTGTTGGCTACCTTGAGCAACTGACCGGAAAGTGCCGGATCGTGCAGGATCACCTGTTCCAGTCTTTTTACATTTTCAGGTTCCCCAGACACAATGCTGAGCACCTCCTGGGCAGCAGCAGGCAGTGGAGGGATTGCTTCAAGACTGGCAATCACTTCCCTTTTCTTCTTTTCAGCACTGATATCTACAACGGGCTGGAGATTGTTCATAGAAATTCGTTCCTTCTCCTTTTTTGCACTTATCTCTTTCCTGTATCGGCAGCATTGAGGCCGGGGTTAATCTGCAGGCTGACCGGCATGGAATCGCCTGATTCTGTAGTGTTGGCAAGAGCCTTGCAGTGTTATCTATAAACCCGTTCATTGGATCTCTGCAGAGAACAATCCAATAGCCTGGACAGGGAGGAAATGAGAAGATGATAGCTATCGAAAAAAAACAGGAAAATCCCATTGTTTGGAGCAGTGAAAGCCCGAAGGTCAAGCTTCAGGCAAAGGAGGAGTAC
>JALSKY010000220.1 GCA_026988585.1 Deltaproteobacteria bacterium | reverse complement strand
CCAGTAGTTTCCTGGAAAAATACAGTAAAAAATATGAGAAGGAGGGGCTCTTTTTCTCAGATGATGCCCTGGATCTCCTGATGAGCAGGGAGTGGAAGGGTAATGTCAGGGAGCTCAAAAATCTCATAAATCGGGCGGTTCTTCTGAACCGTACAGGAACAATCCGTGCATCGGATCTGGATGATGAATCCGGCTTCCTTTCTTCAGTCCATCCTGAGATCGTCGCCTCTTCTCTCTTTTCCATGCCCTATTCCCAGGCTAAACAGGAGGTTATCTCATCGTTTTCAGTCCGATACATCAAAAGGCTTCTTGCCAGGACATCCGGCAATGTCTCTGAGGCGGCCAGGATATGTGGAATGGAGCGTCAGGGATTGCAGCGTCTGCTCAGGCGTTATGGAATAAATCCCTCTGAATTTCGGCCAACCTGATACCTTTCTGTTTCTATGCAACATTCATGTTGCACCATCTGCTGGTGCTCGTTTCCGTTCATTGTGGATAACATCTTGTATTTACAAGATTTATTTTTTTTTATTTTTGGGTTGTTTCAGGCACTGTTGTTGCTTGTGTTGTAATGTTTGTCATTTTTTTTAGGGGAGAAAAGGGATATTTTTGGCAAAATCATTTATCGTCAATAACAAAAACAACAAAAAGGAGGAGAGAAGTTATGATGACAAGGAAATTGCTGAGTTTTTTGATTCTTTCTGTTTTTTGTCTCGTATCCACTGCCATGGCGCAATCAGATGGCAGTCTGGATCAGGCAGAGTATGGGGCTGGGCAGCCAGTGACCATAAAGGGCAAAGTGGCTCCTGGTGAGGATCTTGTAGTCGTTCTCTGTACAGACAAGCTCTTCAAACCTTCTGATTCTCCAGGTGTGAAGGAAAAGGAGAAGCTTACCAAGAAGTTTGGCGATACTGCCATTCCGCCTATCTATTATATTATTACTACTATGCCGGACAAGTTTGCTGCTCCCAAGGAGATGGCCCGTGGTCAGACGACCGGCATCTTTGCCTTTCCGCCTTTCAAGTATTATGTGCGCATCAACAAACTGAAGGCATGGAATGAGATTCCAGACGATGTCAAGGGAATGCTTGGCCCGATCTCCAATGAAAAGCAGTGGAAATTCCTGGCCTATACTCATGAAAAGAAGTTTGGAATAAATACCATCACCAAGGAGCCGGCAATCGGCGGCGGTGCCTCCAGGATGGTTCTCTCTGATTACAACAAGCAGGCAGAACCATGGAACAAGGGTGTGTCCATAACCCATAACAAGGAGACCGGTGAGTTTTCCATCACCATGACCCCATACAAAAATGTAGCTCCTGGCACCAAGATGGCCATTTATGCAAATGGGGACAAGATCGGCACTTATGTGGTCAAGCCTGCAGGCTTCTTCTTCAAGACGGCCAACACCTATATGAATCCATTGGTAGTCTTTGGTGGCGCCTTTATCATCGGTGTGCTCTTCGTTATAATGGGTGCTGCTGGGGGTCTCTTTACAGCAGCCTTTCAGATAACCGTTCTGGGAACAAAGGGTCCCATAGGAATCAATGCTGCTAATACAGTCAAGCCTACAAACCTGTTCCTTACCCTCTGCTCCCCGATTACTGGTCTCACCACCTATTTCAAGGAAAGGCGTTTTGCCTGGCCAGTAGCCATCTTTTTTGCCATAGGTATCTTTATCGGTGCATTCTTCCTGGGCCCCAACTTTTCCGCAAAGTATCTGCCCCTGAAGGCATACAAGTTCTATCTCGGCATCATCTGTCTGGTTATCGGTCTGAAGCTGTTTCATGAGAGCCTGCCCAGCACAATTGAAAAGAAGAAGGCCCTAAAGGCCATCGTCAAGAAGTTCAACGATGCCATAGCAGAGGCCAAAAAGACCGGTAAGGCTGCTGAAATGGGCAAGGTAGAGTTCGATAAGTTCAATTTCATCAAGTTTGATATGAGATTCTGGGGAGAGACCTTTGTGGCAAGACCGCTGGCCATGCTTGTTGGTGGTATTCTCATGGGAATGATCGCTGCATCCTTTGGTGTAGGCGGTGGATTCATGTTCATGCCCTTTATGACCAGTGTTATGGGTTATCCAATGTATCTTGCTGTGCCCATCGCCTTGGCAGGCACCTTTGCTACCTCCTTCGGCGGTATCGGAAAGTATATCCTGCTGGGTTACTCTCCTGACTGGCTCATGGCGATCTGTATCGCCGCTGGCGCCATTATCGGTGGCATGATAGGTCCAAAGATCCAGAAGAAGCTGCCGGAGATCTTTCTCAAGAGGCTTCTTGCTGTTGCACTAATCATCGTTTTCATGAAATACACCAACCTCCTCTGGTTCATGAGGTAACAGGAGCTGATGGTGCAATCTGTTCTGAATCTACTGGACTGGCTGTGGTTTCACCTGGTGGTGGCCACAGCCAACACCCTTGGAGACCTGCTTTACAGGGTAACCATAGCCCCCTTGAACAACTGGGGGCTTCCACCTTTTTTTCAGGTAATCCTCATGGGACTCCTGGTAGCCATAATCTCGCTGACCATAAAGCGCCTGCTCAAGGTCCATGAGAAGGAGGCCCTTTTCCTACACAGGATCAGGAAAAAGAGGCGGATAGAGCAGTATCTTCCTGCCTTGAAGGACTGGAAACTCAAGAAGGTCCTGCTGGAGGCAAATGACAAGGATGTGGATGAGCTATACAACACATATATTGCCTATAAATTTTCCTGGTTTGGCATGGTGTATCTGCTGCCAATTTTCATTACACTGTTTTGGTTTGATTCCCTGATGGAGTTTTCAGGGCCGGTGTTCCTGCTGCTGTTTCCTGAAAACAGTTTCGGAATCCCGGGGCTCTCAGTGCCGGCAACCTTTTTTATTGGCTATATTTCAGGGTTGTTGCTTTTCAGCAGATTTTTCAAACCAAAGAGAAGATTGTCAAAGAAAAGCAAAAAGCAAAATCTACCTGGTCAGGCAGATAATGCGGTGCCAGAGCCAAAGACCTGAATGTTTGGTTTTTTTTGTTAGTAATTCGTGGATTTTCTATTTTTATACATTGTAAGGAGGACATATGGGAAAGACCATTTGGAGCATGTGTGGAATGTGCTCTGTCAGATGTCCAATCAAGGTAGAGGTTGATGATGGCGATATCTCCTGGATCGAGGGGAATCCCCATATCCTGGACAGGGCGCTATGCCCTAAAGGTTCTGCAGGCAAGGCCCTCTACAATGACAGTGAACGTCCTCAGACACCTCTGATCCGCAGGAGTGGCAGAGGAGCTGGTAACTGGGATCCGGTAAGTTGGGAGACCGCAATCGATTACATTGGTGAGAAGCTGGAGCGCATAATCGACAAGTATGGCGCTAGGGCAATAATGATGAGCTGCAGAGGGGGGCCATGGGCTGATCTATACAAGGCGTTCATACATGCCCTTGGTTCACCAAACTTCACCAACCATGACAGTGCCTGTGGCAGGAATGTGCATCATGCAAGCCTTTCCATATATGGATTGGGCCGCAAGGGGTTTGTCTATGATATCAAGAATGCCAAGCACCTGGTGCTGTTTGGTCGGAATATCCTGGCTGCTCTCAGGGTAGCAGAGGTCAACCAGGTGATGGATATGCTGGATCAGGGAGGTACCCTGACCTATGTGGATGTCCGTCAGACCCTTACTGGCGTCAAGGCTCAGAACTTCTTCCAGGTAAAACCTGGCACCGATTATGCCTTGGCGCTGGGCATGATAAATGAGGTCCTGCGTATCGGGGCCTATGACAAGGAGTTTGTAGATAAATATACTATCGGTTTTGAGAAGCTCGAGGAGTTTATTCAGCCCTATACCGCCGCATGGGCAGCCAAGGAGTGCGGGGTCAAGGAGAAGAAGATCAAGAGCTTTGTTGAGCAGATAGGCGCTGATCGGCCAAAGGTGATCTTCCATCCAGGCTGGATGCTTTCAAGGTACCGGGATTCCTTCTACCATAGCAGGGCCCTCCAGATTCTGAACGTCCTTATGGGCAATATCGAGACCAAGGGCGGTCAGATCTTTGCCAAGGGGCCTGGAGATTGCGGTGTGAAGGGGCTCAGAACCCTTGATTCCCAGATCCCAAAGCCGGAAGAGAAACGGGCTGATGGTGTAGGTTGGAAATACAAACACTTTGACAAGGGGCCCGGGTTGTTCCATCTCTTCTATGATACAATGACCACCCAGGATCCATATCCTATCAAGGCCCTGATCTGCCACAGGCATGACCCGTTCAACTGCTTTCCTGATCCACAGGCACAGAAGGATGCCCTTGCCAATGTAGATCTTCTGATCTCTGTGGACACCCATTACAGTGAGTTTGGCTGGTTTTCTGATGTGATACTTCCTGAATCCACATACCTGGAGAGGGATACCGGTATCGCCACCCAGAAGGGACCTAAGCCCCGGTTCATCGTCCGCAGAAAGGCAGTGGAGACCCGCTTCAATACTAAACCTGGCTGGGAGATCTACAAGCTGCTGGCAGAACGGATGGGGGTAGGAAAATACTTTCCCTATGAAACCATTGAAGATTACTGGAACTGGCAGTTGGAGCCCACAGGCTTCAAGATAGAGGATTTTGATGAGAAGGGGTTTGTCTCCTTGACAGACAAGCCCATAATGTATGACAGGGAGAATCTCGAAGGGAAGTTCAAGACCCCTTCCGGCAAGATAGAGATTATCAGCTCCAAACTGGAAGATGCCGGCCTGCCTTCTCTTAAGCCTTATGAGCCTCCCTGTAAACCTCCTAAGGGAAAGTTCAGGCTGGTGTTTGGCCGTTCTCCCATCCATGCCCATGGTCATACCATCAATAACCCCTTGCTCAACGAACTGTTGCCAGAGAACACTCTCTGGATCAACAAGAGGGTGGCAGACAGGCTGGGATTGAATGACGGAGATCTGGCAGATGTGGTGTCAGATACCTTCAAGGGGACGGTCAAGGTGCATGTAACAGAGTTCATTCATCCAGAGGCGGTCTATACAGTGCATGGCTTTGGCAGACAGGTGCCCCTGCAGTCCAGGGCGTATCATGCCGGACTCAGTGACCAGAAGCTTATGGAGGGCCTTCTCCTCCATATGGATGAGGCAGGCGGCGGTCTATGTCTCTGCGAGAAATTTGTCACAGTGCGCAGAAGTCCCAGGAATCCCAGAAGGAGTGTGGAGCTATGAACAGGTACCTCTTGTATCTCAATGCCAAGAGATGTATAGGATGTCACGGATGTGAGATCCATTGCAAGGTGAACAAAAACCTTCCCGTGGGTCCTATCCTGTGTGAGATAAGTCATGAACCCCTCAAGAATGTCAGGGGTGTTCCCAAGACCGAGTACAGTTTCAGGTCATGTTATCAGTGTGAAGATCCTTACTGCGTCTCCATCTGTCCCACCAATGCCATGCAGAAGCGGGAGGATGGGATAGTGTTCATCGATTACGACGCCTGTATCGGCTGCATGGCGTGTGCCGGTGCATGTCCGTGGCAGATACCCCAGTACAATCCTGCAACTGGCAAGGCGGTCAAGTGCGACTACTGTATAGACAGGATAGACAAGGGGTTAAAGCCTGCATGTGTCACAAAGTGTACTACACATGCCTTGAAATTTGTGGAGTTGCAGGAGTTCTGAGCTGCTGCTAAATCTGCCGTTTAGTACATTAAGGGCCGCCTACCTCTTAGGGCGGCTCTTCTTTTTCTGTGTATTACCTCCTGGATATTATTCTCTAAGTGCCGGGTTGAAATATCCAAACTTTATATTCGGAAAACGGTTCTGCAGTTTCTTCAGCATGTTTTTTATTCCCATGCCCTTTTCCCTGGCAGAAAAGTCAATGGACTTCAGGTACCATTCCGGATCTATGTTGAGGTTTCTCAACTGTATCAGGTCCAGACCACCCACCTCTTCTATTATGGAACATAGGGTGTTGAACTCCTCCTCCTGATCCGTGAGGCCTGGAAATATCAACAGATTCAGTGATACGTGAAGCCCTCGATCCTTGGCAATCCTCCAGGATCCCAGGATATCCTGAAACCTGTAGCCTTTCGGCCTGTAATAGGCATGGTAATAACTCTCTCTCAGTGAATTGATACTGATCCTTATGGAATCCAGTCCGGCATCTATCATTGCTGACAGGCCATCCGGCATGCTGGCATTGCTGTTGAGGTTGATGGTGCCCCTCTCTGTTCTCTGTCTGATTCTATGAATGGCATCTGCCAGTGTATTACTCTGGAGCAGGGGTTCTCCTTCACATCCCTGACCAAAACTTACAACCGGTCTCTTTGCCCTGTTGATATGAAACAGAGCAGTTTCTGCTATTTCGAAGGGTTTGGGTGTAAAGGTGATCCTGTCCTGAGTGGCAGGAGGACCATCAGGAGGCTGGCTTGAGAGACAGCCGAGGCAGCGGGCATTACAGGCTGGTGAGGAAGGAAGAGGTGCCTCGAAGCGGCCGAGAAACAGGTTGCGCGCAGCAGGACAGCCATAAGTGAGGCTGCACTTTCCCAGATGCTGTATCAGACGGTTTTTTTTAAACCTTTTCAGCGTTGCCACAGTTTTTTTTCTGACCCTGTCCGGATGGAAATTGGCAGGATCCTGCCTGGAATCCATGTCACTTCTGAACCCTGTAACCCAGAACTTTCCTTTCCACCATCCTACAGCGGTATAGGCAAACAGGGGTAAAGGTTGTGAGGAGGGATCCAGCTTTTCAAAGGCGCAAAGTCCGGTCATGGTGTAGGCTGGAGCCATGAATGCAGCAACAGCAGAGGGAAGATGCCCTTTCATCCCACTGCCTGCATCTGCATCAAAGAGCTCGAACCGTTTCCTTCCTGGGTCCCAACCCATTGGCAAGGTCCCTGGCAGGATAAAGAGCTCGCTTCCCTCTGGCAGCGGAATCAACTCATCCGGCTGGGGCGGTTCCACATAGAGACCGCGCCGGACAGCCATTTTCAGGTGAGGATGATCGAATATATTACCTTCCCTGTCTGCAAAGAGCATGGCAGGAAGCCTGTCTATCTGTTTCATCTGTTCTTTTCCTGTTTTTTTTGTTAGTATCTCTCTATTAAAAATCTCTTTTTTGTTCTCAGAAATCAATATATTATTTCAACCCGAATTACGCAGCCCATAAGTTTGCTGAAACTTTGAAGCGGTGGTATCTATTTTTATGTTGTAATCCTTTGATATTAAATAAAAATTTTTCAAGATGTCTGATGCGGACAATCCGGAATTATCTTTTTCTTCAGATTGGGCCTGGTCTCTATGGTTGTTTTTCAGTCTTGTCGATAAGTTTTCTGGATATAGAACCGGGCAGCAGTCTGGTTTCTTTTCCTGTCTCAACATCCCTCTTGAGGAGAAGATTGTAAGATGGAAAACAGGCGGATGATGCTATTGAGGATCCTTTTCCTGCTTGGAATGGCGGTTACTGCTGGACAGATCCTTTATATTCTGATCAACGGAAAGGGAGCGTGTATCAGTGGTTCCTGTGAGATCGTTGAGAGTTATCTCGATCTGGGGAATATGCTCCTGAGTGTTGGAGGATTTTGTTATTTCTCCCTTCTTTTTGGGCTATCCATCCTGCTGAATCGCAAGGATTTTCCATGGGCAGGCCCGGCCATGCTGGTATTTCTGCTCTGTGGTATGGTAGCAGAGGGGATCTTGTTGGGTATCCAGCTCTTTTTTGCAGGAACATTCTGCTCATACTGCCTGGTAATCTGTTCCATAATACTGTTGTCATCTCTGCTCTTCAGTCCGGCCTGGTTCCTTCGCGGGCTGTTATTTATCGCAGTAGAGATATTTCTAATGGGCCATATGGCAGTGGATCGTATAGATGACAAAGTGACCCTGGATCAGGGGACCTACGGTGTGAGACACTGTTCAAGTCCCAACAGGGTTGTATATCTCCTCTTTTCCCAGTCCTGTCCCCATTGTGTCCAGGTGCTCAAAACTCTTGAGGGATGTTCTGCCTGCGAGATTCGATTCAACCCGGTACAGGAGATATCAGAGGATCTCCTTCCTGGCATTGAAAAGATTCCAGGTTATGACCCGGGCATTAACAGGCTTTTTCTACGGCTTGCAGACATCCACGGTATTCCGGTATTGATAGAGAGGAGAGATACAGGCCTGAATATAATAAGGGGTGAGTATGCCATCATGGAATTTTTGAAGAAAAATTGCTTTGGCTCAGGGGATGATTCAATAGATTCTCTTCTGCCTGACAGATCATTTCTTGGTCTGGATGGTGACAGTTCCGGGACCTGTTCCCAGGATCAAGGAGTGTGCAGGGAATGAAGACTGCTTCTTCAAAATCGGAGTTAAGGGAGATTGTCAGACAATGGAAAAGGGCAGGGCAGATTATAGGCCTTGTGCCGACCATGGGCTATTTTCACAAGGGGCATATCAGCCTGATGGAACGGTGTAGGGAACTGGCTGACAAGGTGGTGGTCTCGATATTTGTCAATCCTGCCCAGTTTGGACCTGAAGAGGATCTGGACAGGTATCCCAGGGATATAGAAAGGGATCTTTCTCTATCCAAGGATGCCAGAGTGGATCTGGTCTTTGTGCCTGATGCTATGGAGCTCTATCCCCCTGGTTTTCAGACCTGGGTAGTAGTGGAGGAGGTAAGCCAGGGATTGTGCGGGGCCTCCAGGCCTGGCCACTTCAGGGGCGTAGCTACTATTGTGGCAAAACTATTCAACATCGTTCAGCCTGACCTGGCTCTGTTTGGCGAAAAGGACTACCAGCAGCTCCAGGTCATCAGGCAGATGGTGAGGGATCTGGATTTTCCGGTGGAGGTGGTGGGGCATCCCACGGTTAGGGAGGTAGATGGCCTTGCAATGAGCTCAAGAAACAGCTATCTTTCTCCGTCCCAGCGGCAGACAGCCCTTTGTCTCAAGGAGGCGCTGGATCTGGCTGAGGAGATGATCCACAAGGGCGAACAGGACGCTGAGATCATAAAAAAAGAGATGGCAGGACTTATTCAGGGCTACCCTGAGACCAGAATCGATTATATAGTAATAGCAGAGCCAGATACCCTGACACCTATGGAAAGGGTGGATTTGCCGGCGATAGTTGCCCTTGCAGTATTTGTGGGTGAGACCAGGTTAATAGATAACCGTCTGTTCCATTGATTTTCTGTTTGAAACCGATATGCCGGGATTCTGATAAGCTGGATATGAGAAGAAAGATATGTTCAGAACCATGCTGAAATCCAAGATCCATCGCGCTGTGGTCACTGATGCGGATCTTGCATATGAAGGCAGTCTTGAGATCGACCGGGATCTCATGGATGCAGCAGATATAAAACCCTTTGAACAGGTATATGTATATAACATCTCCAATGGAGAGCGTTTCGAGACCTATTGCATAGAGGGAAAGCGGGGAACGGGCACGGTCTGTCTCAACGGTGCTGCTGCAAGGAAGGGATCCCCCGGAGATCTGATAATAATCGCAACCTATGTGATCTGCCAGGAATCCGATGTGAAAAGTGGCAGATCCCTGCTGGTTTGGGTGGACGAAAAGAACCGGATAAGTGACAGAAAGGTGGAATCCTGGTCCTGATAGTCGGGTCTGTTCTCTCTCTCTTTTATTCAAGACAGCTTTACATCAATTTCTCGCTGTTTCATTTACAAGGTTTATCCGTTACAGGTAATCCATGTCATCTCCTGAATCAATTCCGCTTCCAGTTCATGTGATTAGTCTCGGGTGTCCCAAGAACTTTGTGGATACTGAAGGGATCTTAGGGGCCATGGGCCTTTTATGCCATGGGCTCAGGATAGTTGATGATCCTGCAGCAGCAAGGCTGCTGGTTGTGAATACATGCGCCTTCATCGAACCAGCGGTTTCAGAGTCTGTAGAGACCATAATCGGACTGGGAGAAACCAAAAAAGAGGGGCAGATATTGGCGGTTACCGGATGTCTGGTCTGGAGATATGGAAGGGAGAAACTAAAAGAACTCCTTCCAGAGGTGGATCTCTTCCTGGATATCAGGGATCCCTTGAAACGCGGAAGTTTCATTGCGTCTATGGTGGGATGTTGCGACTGTTCCGGTGCAGAAGCTGGTTTCAGCAGGGTTGCTGGATCAACTGTGCGTTTCCTGGCATCCCATCCCTGGCAGCGTTATCTGAAGATTGCCGAAGGGTGTTCCAACAGATGCACTTATTGCCTGATTCCGAAGATTCGCGGTCCGTTACAGTGCCGTTCTCCCGAGTCTGTTCTGGAAGAGGCAAGAGTCCTTGAGGAGCAGGGCGCAAGAGAGATAACCCTGGTAGCCCAGGATCTCACAGCCTACAATTACAGCGGAGAGGAGTTGACAGATCTCCTGGAGAAGCTCATAGCCAACACCTCTGTCCCCTGGTTTCGGCTCCTGTATCTCTATCCGGAACGGCTTTCGGAAGGGTTGATTCGTCTCATTGCCAGGGAGCCACGGATCTGCCCCTATCTCGACATTCCGATTCAACACGCATCCCCCAGGATTTTGCACTCCATGGGACGTTCCTATGACCCGGCACGGCTTTATGAGCTGGTGGAGATGGTCAGGGATTCTCTGCCTGATGTGGCCATTCGCAGCACAGTGATCACAGGTTTTCCTGGAGAGACGGATCAGGATTTTCATTTATTGACAGAGGCCATACAGAGGCTTGCCTTCGATCACCTCGGGTGTTTCGTTTACTGGGATGAAGAGGGGGCTGCTGCAAGCAGACTGCCTGACAAGGTGCCTGTAGAGCTGGCAGAGGAACGGCGTGAACATATCATGGAACTGCAGGCAGAAATATCCATGGAGCGGAACCGGAGATTCAGAAACCGGATACTCCAGGTCTTGGTGGATGGCCCATGTGAGGAGACGGATCTGCTTCTATGCGGCCGTAGCAGGTTTCAGGCACCAGAAATAGATGGACAGGTATATATCAACAGCGGAGTCGCAACTCCTGGTGAGATTGCCAGGGTTAAAATTACCGAAAGCCATCAATATGATCTGATAGGGCATATAATAGAGGATTGATGTTGGGGGTGAAATACACCCTTCTTCCCCATCCATTTTGTCCTGGTTTGCCTATAT
>JALSKY010000219.1 GCA_026988585.1 Deltaproteobacteria bacterium | reverse complement strand
CCCTTTGAAAGCAACAACCCCTACCAGGTATTCCTTGCCCATCTTGATGCCCCGGAGGAATGGAACGGCCCCCAGCTTGTAGATGGTGGAAAACACTACGGTCACCTTGAGATTGAAGTGAAAAAGAGCGGTAATGAGTGGCAGGCCACCATAAAACCGGTCTATGTCTTTCCCCTTATGGACCAGGAGGGAGATGTCATAAGGGATCTCACTGGAAAACCGGTGTTTGAGCCAAGGATCTACAGGGACGAAGTGGTCCTGACAAGGTCACCGGGAGATCTCAACAGAGACGGGATTCTGGACCGGCATGATCTGCAGATGATCAGGCAAAACCTCAGAAAGAATGCTGATGAGTGCCCGGTTTGTGACATTGATGGGGATGGCCGCATCACCATAATGGATGCCAGGAAACTGGTATTGATGATAAGATCCGCTGAAGCAAGATAACCAGCAGATATGAAAAGGAGTTCGGCCTGTCTCTCTGCAGGACAGGCCGTTTCTTCTGCCTATAAAAACCAGAAAAACAGGAGGAGAAAAAAAGAGATGAAGAGAGGAACCATACAGCTTCTCACGGGGTTCTTCCTGCTGCTTTTACCAGCAGTTATATTTGCCTATCCCCTGCCGGGAGATGAGGCGCCGGTTGAAGACCGTTTTGGCATCTACTATGACCCTGAACTGAAACCCTTCTACCACGGTGTAGCCTCAGGAGATCCTCTGAGCGACCGGGTGATCATCTGGACAAGGGTCACCCCCGACCATGATATGCCTATAGATGCTCCCATAGATGTCAGATGGCAGGTGGCAACCGATCCGTTTATGACCAATGTGGTAAAGTCCGGCTCATTTACTACAGACAGCTCCAGGGATTACACTGTAAAGGTGGATGTAACCGGTCTGGAACCGGATACCGTTTATTACTACTGCTTTTCAGTGCCAGGGGCAAACTCCGTAGTAGGGCGCACCAAGACCCTGCCGACAGGGGATGTGGACAGGGTAAGACTTGCCGTTCTCACCGGCTCCAACTATCAGTGGGGTTATTTCAGCGGCTATGCCGCCCTGGCAGAGAGAAATGACATAGATGCAGTCATCCACACAGGTGACTACATCTATGAATATCCGTCTGGCGTGTATGGCCACCCTGATCTTGAAAACAGGGATCACTTCCCGGACAGGGAGCTCATCACCATAGAGGATTACAGGGAGCGTTACTCTCAATACCGCTTGGATCCCGACCTTAGAAGACTGCACCAGCAGTTTCCCATGATCGCTCAATGGGACGACCATGAACACGCAAATGATTGCTGGAAGGATGGGGCAGAAAACCATGATCCTGCCACAGAAGGAGATTGGCAGCAGCGTGTTGAGGCCTCTGTGCAGGCCTATTACGAATGGATGCCAATAAGGAAATTTGATCCTTCAGATTTCAACATCTACAGATCCTTCTCATTTGGCAATCTGCTGGATCTCTTTGTAACAGAATCCCGCATAGTTGGCAGGGATGAACCCATTGCAGCCAAGGGAAATACCGGGACCATAGATGAAAATGAACTATATGACCCCAGCCGTACCATGCTTGGCCAGGATCAGTTCAACTGGCTTGTAACAGGCCTTACAAATTCATCTGCAACCTGGAAGATTATCAGCACCAGCGTGATGATGAGCCAGATCTTCCTGCATGACCAGTATGGAAACATGGACTCCTGGGATGGCTATCCCGTGGAACGTGAACGGATATATGGAGCAGTTACACAGGCTGGAGTCACCAATTTCGGTACCATTTCAGGGGACTTTCACACATCCTTCGCCTCTGAGCTGGTGCCCATGTCAGCCTATATGGACTATATCAGCAGCGGTCAAGGAGAGGTGGGATTTGAATTCACCACCCCAAGCATCACCTCTGCCAATTTCAACGAGTTAACCTCATTTACACTTCCTGATGGGACTGTAATCAGCCCGTTGGCAATGCGGCTGCCGGAACGTCATCCCATTACACTGCAGGTAGAACAGGCAGCCATGAACGCAAACCGTCACATGAAGTATATGAACATAGACCAGCATGGCTATATGCTGGTGGACTTCACACCAGACAGGGCACAGGCGGAATGGTACTATGTGAACTCCCTTCTCAGCCCGGGCGCTGAGGCCAATTTTGCTGCAGCCTGGTACGTAAACTCCGGATCGCCTGAGCTGCATCAGGCCTCGGCTCCTCTACAGGAACCTGAGAAAGAGATGCTTCCAGCCCCTGTGGAGCCGCTTCCTTCATCCATCCACCTCTCTGTCATGGGGAGTTATGCTACAGGTATCTTTGATGAGAGTGCTGCAGAGATCGTGGCCCATGATCCTGAAGGACAGAAACTCTTTGTCACCAACAGCAATGACAACTGTATAGATATCCTTGACATCAACGATCCGGCAAACATTATCAAGATAGGATCTGTAGATCTCTCCCAGTATGGCGCAGGCCCTAACAGCGTGGCTGTGAAGAACGGCATTGTTGCTGTGGCAGTGCAATCCGATCCCAAACAGGCACCGGGTAAGGTGGTGTTCTTTACCACTGACGGCCAATATCTGAATCAGGTGCAGGTTGGAGCATTGCCGGACATGCTCACCTTCACCCCGGATGGGAAAAAGGTCCTGGTAGCCAATGAGGGGGAACCCAACGATGACTACACCGTTGACCCTGAAGGTTCTGTGTCCATCATCGACATACGCAGGGGCGTTGACAGGCCCAGGGTATATACCGCCGGATTCAGCCAGTTCAACAATTGTGCTGATGAGCTGCGCAGCCAGGGAGTGCGCATCTTTGGGCCAGGCGCAACAGTTGCACAGGACCTGGAACCTGAATACATTGCCGTTTCTCCTGACTCCAGGACCGCATGGATCACTCTCCAGGAGAACAATGCCGTAGCCCTGCTGGATCTTCGCACCAACAAGATATCCAAGATAATGCCTCTGGGATACAAAGACCACTCAGTTGAAGGAAACGGTTTGGATGGATCGGACAAGGACAAGGAGATCCATATAAAGACCTGGCCAAACCTGTTTGGGATCTATCAGCCTGACTCCGTTGCTGCCTTTATCATCAACGGCACAAGGTATATCATCACTGCCAATGAAGGGGACTCCAGGGACTACGACGGCTTCTCCGAGGAGAGCAGGGTCTCCAAGCTGGACCTGGATCCGGAAAGATTCCCGAATGCTGATGAGCTTCAGGACAAGAAGCAATTGGGACGCCTTCAGGTTACCACCACCATGGGAGACATAGATGGTGACGGCGATTTCGATGAACTCTATGCCTTTGGAGCACGTTCCTTCTCTGTATGGAAACAGGAGGGAGACCATCTGGTCCAGGTCTATGACAGCGGGGATATGATAGAGCGGATAACTGCTGCCGTCTATCCGGACCAGTTCAACTGCAACAATGATGACAATGATTCCATGGACAAGAGAAGTGACAACAAAGGGCCTGAACCAGAGGCCATTGCACACGGCATAATCAGGGGGCATCACTTCGCCTTTGTCGGTCTCGAAAGGATAGGAGGCATAATGGTCTTCGATATCACTGACCCTGCAGATCCGGTCTTTGTTCAGTATATCAATAACAGGAATTTCGCAGGAGATCCTGAAGAGGGAACGGCTGGCGACCTTGCCCCTGAGGGAATCGTCTTCATCCCTGCAATGGAGAGCCCCACAGGAGAGCCGATGCTGGCAGTGGCCAACGAGGTCAGCGGCACCACTACCCTTTTCCATATTGACATATCCAACCTGCCGGTTCCAAGGAGAGGAGACCTGAACAACGATGGCGTGGTAAACAGGGCAGACCTCCAGGTGATCAGGACCTATCTGCGCCACCCTGCGTCTGTTTTCCCTGAATGCGATATGGATGGCGATGGCCGCATAACCATAAAGGATGCCAGGAAACTGGTGTTGATCATGGACAGATAATCCGACACCTTCTTTCCTTCCTAAAACAGGGCCTGAAAACATTGTTTCAGGCCCTCCTCCTTTTACACTCGCCAACACCTTAATACTTCCAAAAAATTAAAAAAACCAAATCCTTTTCTAACCTGCACTTAACTTTTTTCCAGTAAAAGAAGTGAATAAATAGGAGGACCGGCCCCTGTTCCATTATGAGATTCACTGGGAAAGGCCTTCAGAAGAGATTGTTGCACCAGGGTATCATAATTAACGCAATGCAAAAAAACATTCAGGAGGAGAGAGAAGATGAGGTTATCAAAGTTGACCCGGGGATGGCTGCTGCTTATGGCAGTCTTCCTGCTGACAGCAGCTACCATGGAAACTGTCTGGGCTGCAGCAGACAAGTACCGGCTGGTATGGAACCATGACCCAGCCACTACAATGACCATTGGATGGTGCCAGGACAGTAGCAACACCCACTACCTGGTCTATGGCACAAACCCAGACCCTGCCACATGGACCAGGGCTGACGTTGAGGACACCACTACTTTCATCCATCCAGATGATGGAAACAGTTCATCTCTTGTGAGCTATTTTGTGAATCTGGAGAATCTTTCCCCAGACACTGCTTACTATTTCCAGGTATGTGAAGAGGGTGGAAGCTGTGGTGATACCATCTGGTTCCGAACTGCCCCTGCCACTCCAAAGCCCTTCACCTTCATTGCAGGCGGAGACTCACGAACCATTCAGCAGGCAAGGCAGAACGGCAACATCCTGGTCTCCAAGCTCCGCCCCCTGTTCATTGTCTACGGTGGAGATTACCAAAGTAATGGAACTGTTGCCGAGTGGCAGGAGTGGCTGGATGACTGGCAGCTCATCAGGAGCTCTGATGGCAGGATGTATCCCATAATCCCGACCCATGGGAACCATGAGAATGATGTCAGGGATATGGTTCAGAAGATATTTGACACTCCCAACCCAGATGCCTACAGTGCCCTTTCTGTTGGAGGGAACCTGTTGCGCATCTATACCCTGAATACAGAGCTGGAACCGGGTGTGGGATATGGGGCCTTTTCCGGACAGGATGACTCGGCCTGGAATGCTCAGACCAGTTGGCTCAGGAACGACCTTTATGCCAATGCCGGCAGCTACAGATGGATTGCAGCGAGTTACCACAGGCCTCTCCGTCCCCACAGGGCATCCAAGGCAGAGGGTATTGGCCGCTACAACGACTGGGCCCCGCTCTTTAAACAGTATGGAGTGGATCTGGCCATTGAGTGCGATTCCCATCTGGCCAAATTTACCTATCCTGTAAGCCCAGATAACGCCCTGGGCAGTTATGAGGGATTCATCAGGGATGATATAAACGGTACTACTTACATAGGAGAGGGGTCCTGGGGTGCTCCCACCAGGGAAAATGATGATGACAAGCCCTGGACCCTTGCATCTGACTCCTTCTGGCAGTTCAACCTGATACAGTTGGACAGCTCAAACATAACAATCAGAAAGGTCTGGTTCGGTTCAGAGGATATTTCCTATGATCCCCTTGGTGTTGCAGAGCTCACCCAGGCTGAACAGGATGCTGATCCCTTTGCTGTTCCTGCAGGTGTGCAGTTCTGGCACCCCCTTTCAGGGCCGGTGCTCACAATCCCCTTTCAGCAGACCGATGTAGATAATATACGCTATATCACTACCAATGCCACATGGAGATTCAATGACTCCGGCAACTATCCTGGAGATGGTTGGAAGGATCCATCCTTCGATGATACACTCTGGTCCCGCGGGAACGGACAACTTGGTTACGGTGACGGTGATGAGCAAACTGTTGTCTCTTATGGTGGAGATGCAGAAAACAAACATATCACCACATGGTTCCGCTCTATCTTTAATGTAAATGATCCATCAAAAGTGATCAGGCTGGTCCTAAGGATTCTCCGGGATGATGGAGCAGTCATCTATATAAACGGGACAGAGGCGGCCCGCACCAACATGCCGGAAGGTGAGATCAGCCCTGATATCCCTGCCCTGTCAGCCGTTGGCGGAACAGATGAAGATAGATACTACGAGATCTCCATAGATCCGGATCTTCTGCAGGCTGGGGCAAACACCATAGCCGTCGAGGTACATCAGGCATCCCCTACCAGCTCTGATCTGAGTTTTGACCTGGATCTTACAGCAATAGAATCCAGGAACAGTACAATCACCGTCCCTGAAGCCCCTACCGACCTTACGGCTGCCGAGGTGGGTCAGGACTTCATTACCCTCTCATGGAACGACAACTCAGATAACGAGGTCAAGTTTGAACTCCAGCGCAGGATAGGTGACGGCCCCTGGCAGATAATTGAACCACAGGTGGATGCCGACACCACGGAATACAGTGACAACATGCTCATGGAGGGCCAGGAGTATTCCTACCGGATTCGCAGCTACAATGCAGGGGGGCGCTCATCATACTCCAACGAACTTACCGTTGAGACTCTTTCCAGTCCTGTTCCAGTGATCCCTGGATATGTATGGGATTTTGAAGATGGGACATTGGGGACATTGACTGCCATAAGCAAATCCAGCAACCATGACTGGGAGGTGTATGAATACCATGGTCAGCACTTTGCAAGGATGAATGGTTATGGTGCTGATGAACCAAGTGATGATTGGCTCATCACCCCTGCCCTTCCCCTCTCCTACTTCCAGGACCTGTCACTCTCCTTTGACTCTGCCTACAACTATGGCGGTCCGGAACTGGAAGTCTATGTATCAACAGACTACGATCCTGAAACCGGCAACGGTACCTGGACCCAGCTACAGTCTGGTGTTGACTTCCAGCTCCCGGATACAGGACACTACACATTTGTCAACTCAGGCCCAATAGACCTGACACCATATATCTCTGAACACACCTACATAGCCTTCAGATATCTGTCCACAGGCACAGGCGGTGGAGATGGCAGAATATGGGAGATCGACAACATAACACTGAGGGGCAACCCTGTTTACAGGCTGGAGAAGGAAACCTTTTCCGAACCAGTAATCCCTGCAGGATGGACAGCCTACAGCCGTTCTTCCAATGCAGACTGGCATATCGAGACCAGGGCGGATCAGCAAGGGGCGTTCTGCAACGGCTATGGTGCAGATGCACCCAGCGATGACTGGCTCATCTCTCCTGCCTTTACAGTAAACCCCAGTGATTCTGCCATGCTCCAGTTCGATTACTATGCAAAATATGGCGGGCCCATGATAGAGGTTTATATCTCCACCAACTACCCGGGTCACGGTGATCCGATGGATGAAGCTGTTACCTGGCACAGGCTGCAGGTACCCATGGATTCATCCATCTATGATGAGTGGAAATCGGTGGAACCCTACGATATCTCCAGCTTCACCGGAGAGAATGTGAGAGTTGCATTCAGGTATGTCTCTACAGGCACAGGTCCTGGTGATGGCCGCAGGTGGGGCGTGGACAATGTTGGAGTAAGCCTGATGCCCCCCCAGCCGCTAACAGTAAACCTGAACATCTCTCCAGCACAGGAACTCTATACCACTGCAGATCCCATAACCTTCATCCCCGCAGTCACCGGAGG
The DNA here is from genome assembly GCA_026988585.1 of Deltaproteobacteria bacterium. GTDB lineage: Bacteria > Desulfobacterota > Dissulfuribacteria > Dissulfuribacterales > QOAL01 > JALSKY01. The sequence continues at coordinate 3,635 of JALSKY010000219.1, read as the reverse complement.
GAAAAAGCCATACAGTTACAACTGGGATTTTGGAAATGGAGATTCATCCAACGAAGAATCACCTGTCTATACATTTCCGGAGCCAGGCAGCCATACAGTAACCCTGACAGTTACCGATGGTGATGGCATCTCAAAGAGCTCAACCGTCACTTTAGATCTGGTTGAAGCAGTAGATGAACCAGTTCCTGACAAGATCGGGAATCTCAGGGTCGCCACATTCAATGTTGCAATGGCCTGGAAACAGGGGGGAGAGGAGAGGCTTCTCGAGTATCTCAGTGAGCCAGGTTGGGACCAGGCGTCCAAGGTTGCCGAGATCATCCAGAGGGTAAATCCTGATGTTGTTCTCCTGAATGAGTTCGACTATTACAGTTCAGGGGAAGCAGTAGCCCTGTTCAAGGAGAACTACCTTGAGAGAAGCCAGAACGGTGCCTCACCAGTGGATTATCCATATACCTTCATCGCCCCTGTGAACACCGGTGTACCTTCAGGAGTTGACCTGAACAATGACGGCGATACCGACGATCCGGAAGACTGTTTTGGCTATGGCTGGTATCCAGGGGCCTATGGAATGGTGATACTCTCAAAATATCCCATAGATACCGAGTCTGTGCGTACCTTTCAGCATTTTCTCTGGAAGGATATGCCAGGCAACATGATGCCAACAGACTACTACAGCCCTGAGGCACAGAACATCTTCAGGCTATCCTCCAAGAGCCATTGGGATGTTCCGGTTATCGTGAATGGAAAACGGATTCATATATTGGCCAGCCACCCAACCCCTCCGGTATTTGACGGGCCAGAGGACAGAAACGGCCGGAGAAACCATGATGAAATCCGTTTCTGGGCAGACTATGTAACACCAGACCAGGCCAACTACATCTATGATGACAATGGCAACTATGGCGGCATAGAACCAGGGGCATCTTTCATCATCCTTGGCGACCAGAATGCCGATCCCGATGAGGGAGACTCTACAGATAATGCCATAATGCAGCTTCTTGGAAACAGCAACATAGATCCCAGTGTTGTTCCTGAGAGCAACGGGGCTGAGGAAGCCACTGGTGACCGTGATGACACTGCTTCATGGGGACTCCGGGCAGACTATGTACTCCCATCGGTTGCTGGAGTGGATCCTCTGCAGGCCGGCGTATTCTGGCCGGTAAGCCGGGATGTGAAGTACCGCCTGGTCAAGGATAACGCTAGCTCAGATCACCGTATGACATGGATCGATCTTGAGTTCCAGCAGCTTACAGGTGATCTGGATGGTGATAACGACATTGACAGAAACGATATCAGGATGCTCAGGTCATATCTGAGGCAGGATGCATCTGTTTGTCCTGAATGCGACATGGATGGCGATGGCATTATTACCATCATGGATGCCAGGAAGCTGGTAACCATGTGCTCCAGGCCTCGCTGTGCCATTAGATAAGATGGGTATTTAACCTTTTCCTCTCAAAAGGAGGAGTTCAGGCCTGTCTGTCACAGCCTACCCGCTGGCAGACAGGCCTTTTTTATTAACACGCTGCTAAAAAAGATAAAATCGACTTCTAACCCTTATTTAACCAAAACCAAACATTTCACCGCTATCATCATTCTTTAGGAATAATAACAGAATACAGGAGAGCGTGATGTTCAGTGTCAACGAGGTGCTGGAAAGGCAGTATCCGGGCATCAACAGGAACCGGCTCCTTGGGAAACCGGTCAGGCCCATACTCAAGAGGCTGCTCAGGGAAGATGACTTCAGAAGATTCTCTGAGAGATATCCCCATCTCCATGGCATTGATTTTGTTGAACAGATTCTGGAACAGTTCAATTTCTCCTATACCATATCAGACCGTTCCAGGGAGAATATCCCGGTTGCCGGACGGGCAGTGATAATTGCCAACCATCCCATTGGCACCCTGGACGGCCTGGCGCTGCTGAAGCTCATATATCAGGTGAGACCTGATGTACGCATCGTTGCCAATGAACTCCTGACCCTTGTCAAACCATTGAGGCCATGCCTGTTTCCCGTGGACAACATGAACGGCAGGACCGCAAAACAGCAGATAAGGGAGATTCTCGCAGCCCTGTCAAGAGAAGAGGCCGTTATCATATTTCCTGCAGGAGAGGTATCAAGACTGGGGCCTACTGGCATAAGGGATGGAAAGTGGCACAAGGGATTCCTATCCATAGCATCCATGTCCAGGGCACCGATCCTGCCGGTTCACATAAAGGGGCGGAATTCGACCAAGTTTTACACAGCCTCGGTACTATGCAAGCCCCTCTCTTCTGCAATGCTGGTAGGGGAGATGTTCTGGCAGCAGGGCAGGAATATCCGCTTTACCGTGGGGGAGATCATACCCTACGAGGCCTACCGCTCCCTTCCATTGAAGCAGGCCGACAAGATAAAGCTGTTCAAGAAACATATCTACAGGATTGGAAAGGGGAAATCTCCTCTCCTCAGAACAGAGACAGGAATAGCACATCCGGAACGGCGACAGGAGCTGAAAAAGGAGTTAAAAAAGGCAGAGCTCCTGGGCACTACTCCGGATGGGAAAAAGATATTTCTCTACTCATCAGCAGAGGTATCTCCTGTACTGAGGGAGATAGGATATCTCCGGGAAGTAACCTTCAGAACAGTAGGAGAAGGCTCCGGAATGAGACGCGACATGGACCGTTTTGATTTCATCTACCAGCATCTCATACTCTGGGACGAGGATGATCTTGAAATAGTAGGGGCCTACCGTTTTGCAGATTCTGCCAAGGTCATTGCAGAGCATGGGATGAACGGTCTATATACCAATACACTTTTCAGATTTGACAGTGAACATGATGAGTTTCTGAGAAACGGACTGGAGCTGGGTAGAAGTTTCGTGCAGAAGAGATACTGGGGCAAAAGGAGCCTGGACTATCTCTGGTATGGCATAGGTGCCTTTCTCCTGAAAAATCCCGGATACAGATACCTGTTTGGCCCAGTATCCATTAGCAACTCCATGCCCATTGCTGCCAAGGAACTCCTGGTATATTTCTATCGTCTCTATTTTGGATCAGAGGGGGAAGAGCCTTGCTCCAAAAACCCCTTCAGTTTTTCCAGCTCCGTTGACCAGCTCAAAAAGGAGTTCACTGGAACAGATTACAAGAGTGACCTGAGACGCCTCAAGAGCCTTCTATCCAACATGGGATCTTCAATCCCCACCCTTTACAAACAGTACACAGAACTGTGTGAGCCAGGAGGGGTGAGGTTCCTGGATTTCAACGTGGACCCTGATTTCAACAACTGCATCGATGGCCTGGTAGTAGTTGACACCACCATGCTGAAAGAGAAAAAGAGAAGGCGGTATATGGAGATGTCCATACTGAAACCGTAACAGGAAAATCTCCTTTTCCCCACACTCGCTGCCTTTATACTGGCCGCCCCTGTTTCTATCTATTTATATTGGATGATTTCAACTGGATAGAGATCTGCATTACAGGTTCCTAATACAACTCTAACCACTTTCTAAAATCTCATTTTTATAGTAATCTCCCAACACTGCCCGAAACTGCGGCGCAGGCAGCTCAGGAAAGTCTGAATCAATCACCATGCCTTGATCGACTTTCAAAAAAAATGCAAGATCCCTGTGCATTGAGATCTATTCTGGTCCTCTTCG
>JALSKY010000218.1 GCA_026988585.1 Deltaproteobacteria bacterium | reverse complement strand
CCCTCATATTGGTCAACTTTTTCCCCTTGGCAGGATTTACCACCAGGTCCACTGGACGGGAGTGCTCCCCAATAATCTGGCCCTTGTAGAGATCCACCCCTGGACCTATAAAGAGACGCCCCCGGTCCTGCAGGTTGAACAGTGCATAGGCTACTGAGGTACAGGCCTCCTTTACCACCATCACACCGTTGGTGCGGTTGACTATCTCCCCTGCATATGGGCCCCATTCGGCAAAGACATAGTTCATCACACCCATGCCATGGGTGTCGGTCATGAACTGGGAGCGGTATCCCAGAAGTCCCCTGGTAGGCACCTTGAACCTCATCCTGGTCATCTGGTTCTCCACCTGCATATCCTCGAGGACTCCCTTGAGCTGGCCCAGCTTCTCTATGACCACGCCCTGGTACTGTTCATCCACATCAACAGTGAGTTCCTCATAGGGCTCCAGGGTTACACCGTCCTCTTCACGCATTATTACATGGGGACGGCTCACCTGAAATTCATACCCTTCACGCCGCATCTTCTCTATAAGTATGGATAGATGCAGTTCGCCCCGTCCGGCAACCAAAAAGCCAACCCCATCTGTCAATGGCTCCACCTGGAGAGCGACATCGGAAAGGGTCTCTCGCATCAACCGCTCCTCGAGATGTCTGGATGTTACAAATTTCCCGTCCTGTCCGGCAAAAGGGGAGTCATTTGGTATAAAACGCATGGAAATGGTAGGGGGATCTATCTCAATAAGGGGAAGAGGACGAGGATCTTCAGGATCGGTGAAGGTAACACCGACAGTCACATCCTCCATCCCTGCAACAGCAACGATATCCCCGGTAGATGCGGCCTCTACTGGAACCTTGCGGTCTGCCTCAAAGAGAAAGATCTTGGTTATGCGCACCGGTTTGATGGAACCATCCCTACGGGCCACTACTACACTGTCATTGAGACTTAGCCGCCCGTTTACCACCTTTCCTATGCCCAGCCTGCCAAGATAGGGAGAGTAATCAATGGTGTTGATCTGAAGCTGCAGAGGCGCATCCGGATCTCCAGATGGAGGAGGAACATGGTTGACTATCATTTCGGAGATGAGATCCATCCCCTGGCCAGGTACCGGTGTCTCATTATGGTCTGCCAGCATATATCCCTCCTTGGCAGAGCCAAATACCACTGGAAAATCCAGGGTCTCGTCCGGGGCATCAAGACGTGCAAGAAGATCAAAGACCTGATCCACTGTCCAGTCACAACGAGCCGCAGGCTTGTCAATCTTGTTCACCACCACCAGAATGGGCAGATTGGCTGCCAAGGCCTTCTTGACTACGAAAAAGGTCTGTGGCATTGGCCCCTCCTGGGCATCAACCAGCAGCAGGGCACCATCGGCCATTCTGAGAACCCTCTCAACCTGGCCGCCAAAATCGGCATGCCCCGGGGTGTCTATAATATTTATCCTGTAGTCCCCATAGATATAGGAACCGTTTTTCGAGGCGATGGTAATACCGCGTTCACGTTCCAGGTCCATGGAATCCATCAACCGTTCAGCTACATGCTGATTCTCCCTGAACATTCCGCTTTGGCGAAACAGCTGATCTACCAGGGTGGTCTTGCCATGATCAACATGGGCGATGATGGCAACATTTCTTATATTTTCCTGTTTCATATAACTCCTGCCCTGATCCAGGGACCTTTGTCTATCAAGCAATAATCTGCTGAAAAAAATCCTTTCCTGAACATAAAAAGAAGAAGGAAAATGACTTTAATGAAGAGAACCCAAAAAGACAAGAAGATACTCTGTTACAGATTGGAAACAAACCCTCTGTATATTCCGGGTCAAAACCGCAAATCAACCCTTTCCAGCCATGGATATAAGCTGCTCAGCAAGCAGATCAGGATCGATGAATGGACGGGATCTGTTTGAAACCAGCCTGCACCTGATCACTCTGACACCCAACATGGATGCAAGATATTCATCATCCAGAGGTCCAGGATAACTCTCTGAATATATGTCAAGATCCTGATCCAGAAGGACATAGTTCAGGAGATCATGGGTATGGATACCAGGCCTATCCCTTTTGAGGTAGGAGAGGAGCCTTGTCACCATATCTTTTACCCCAAGGCCAATGCTCTCGGAATCACGAACCGTATTGGGCACAAAGACCTTGGGACAGGGTGCTGCAGCAACAGCACTCCCAACCCCCTCAGGAAGCAGGTTGGCAATGAGACTGGTGTAAAAGCTTCCCATAGGGTAACAGATTAGATCTGCCTGCCTGATTTCATCTCTTACCATAAGGTCTGATTCAACATGGATCTCACGCCCCTCTGCCAGATCGTCAGTCAGATAGAGACGAAGGATCTTCGCAGTTATCTCCGGACACTCCTTGCCTGTCAACAGGTGCTGCCCCAATATCCTTTCTCCTCCCTCAAGCTCAGCCACCAGATGCAGGTCTCTCTCCAGTATGGGTATAACCCCGCCCCTCACCGAGATGAGACGGGAATAGATGGAAAGAGCCGGAGCCAGTCTGCGGCCAGATTCAAGATAGCTGGCAGCGAGGAGCAGATTTCCTACACTTGCACCTCGAAGATCAAAATCCTCAGGCATTTTCTTAAAAAAATAGCGCAAATGGTGCTGCATGATGCTGCGCATGGGATCACTGATATCCAAAAGCAATGGATGGGTGCCTTGACACATGGCATGCAGTTCCTGCCTGAGCTTATGCTGGGATTGATCCTGAGACATCCTGTAGGAAAAAAGGGAGTAAACAGCAGGTTGGCCAGGGAACCCGGGATCAGCCAAGGCCGTGAGCCTGTTTCTCAAATCACCTACGGCAGGCATCCGAAAGGCCTTGCGAATCACAGCTGAGCTGCCGCCTGAATCAAATACCGTTATTAGATGGCGAGTATTATGAGAAAAGGAGATGATTCTTCTGGAAAGGTCCCGCAGGGCGGTGCCCCCACTGAAAAAGAGAATCCTTGGACCAGATCCAGGATCTCTGCTACACCTGGCAATAACATCCAAATCTGGCAGATATATTCCTGCCATTCACCCTCCAAATATCAAATGGTTCACCGAGAACCATGCTGTTTGCAACCTTTTCAGTTCTCCTCCCATTGAAAAACCGGCTGGGGAAAACGAGCACCCAGCATCAAAAGACGTAAAAAACAGACATTATTAGATATCTATTGCAATTTGATCAGGAACACAACAGCATTCAGAAAATAGCAGGGATGAAATGATGATATTTACTGGAATTGATCAGGATAAAGTCGCAGATGTACTGATGGGCATCTCAAATGAATAGAGAGAAAAAAAGCCCTGCAGAACATGGAGAAGCTGGTCAAGCCTCCATGCCTGCAGGGCCAACAAGGCCTTTTGGGCACTTATTTCTGTATAATATCCTGAAGTAGGGGAAGGATTATCCCTGGGCCTTCAGAAGATTGTCCACCTTTTTAGCCAGCTTAGACACCTTGCGCGAGGCATTTTTCCTGTGCAGGGTACCCTTCTTGCGACCAATTTTGTCAATATATGCCTGGGCCTTTTTCAGATTTTCCTGGGCCTGTTCCACAGCATTTTCCATCACTGCAGCCTCGACTGCCTTGATGAGATTTTTTATCCTGGTCTTCCGCATCTTGTTACGCATGCGACGTTTCTGACTCTGACGTACCCTCTTTAGGGCAGAAGCATGATTTGCCAACCTTCATTACCTCCTGCAAATGATAGGCTATGAACGATTAAAAATTTATATTCCATTATGATAGGGACGTCTTTATAATATCTGCCATTATGGATGTCAACCAGCTATTTGAGCAAATAATCAAATATGTACATACCACTTGGAACAACCCCTATTTCGATGGGGCCATAATCATTGCCATCTATGCAATCCTGTCCAAGGTCGTCGATCTTATTATCGACAAGGTGGTTAAAAACCTTGCAAGGCTCACCAACATCAGCATGGATGATGCAATCATAGCCTTCATCCACAGGCCTCTATGCTACACCATATTCCTTTTGGGACCGCTCCATCTGCTGGCACAGATGCCACCACCGCATCCGTGGGATTTTATAGCTTCCAATACGGTCAAGAGCCTGATCCTCCTTATCTGGTGGATATCATCCATCAGGACCATCTCCGAAGCCATCAGGAAACCACGCCCGAGATCTGCTGATACAGGGGCAATAAGTGCTGAACTCTTTTATCTTTTCAGAAATCTCGTGAGGATTGTGCTTCTGGTCTCTGGAATTCTGGCCATCCTGATGATATGGGATATCAGCCTTACCCCGCTCTTTGCATCAGCCGGAATTGCTGGTATCGCAGTAGCAATGGCAGCCAAGGATACCCTGGCAAATTTTTTTGGTGGCATCAGCATCTTTATGGATAAGACTTACAAGGTAGGAGATTACATCATTATAGATTCAGGAGAACGTGGAGAGGTGATGGACATCGGTATTCGATCCACCCGAATCAAGACCCGAGACGATATCCTTATCTCCATACCGAACTCCATTATGGCAAACGCAAAAATCATAAACGAAAGCGCACCAGTACCCAGGTTCAGGATAAGGGTACCGGTGGGGGTCTCCTATGACAGCGATCTCCCTACTGTAGAAAAGACACTGAATCGAATAGCCTTAGAGAACAAAAGGGTTGTAAAAAGGCCTGAACCAAGATCACGAGTCAGGAAATTTGCAGCATCATCAGTGGATCTTGAACTCCTCTGCTGGGTTGAGGACCCACGTCTCAAGGGGTTGGTGAGCCATGAGCTGTTCAAGGCCATCCATGAAACCTTTGCAAGGGAGGGCATCAAGATCCCCTTTCCCAGAAGAGATATACAGATATTGGATGATGCATCATATAATGTTATGACCGACATGAATAATGAAGAGGATCACGGCATGACAGGAGAAAAAGAGCAGACACCATCTCCTGCTCCATGAAAAAAATCAAGAATCTAAAGAAAAGAGGATAGGATATGGCACGAATTACCATAGAAGAAGTGGAGCATGTAGCGGATCTTGCCCGCCTTGAGTTCTCCAGCCAAGAGAAGGAGCAGTTCACAAAGGAGCTGGATGAGATACTTGAACTGGTATCGCAGTTAGAAGATCTGGACACCACCGGAGTGGAGCCGGCATATAATGTGCTTGAACTCCAGAATGTATTCAGAGAGGACGAGGTAAAAGCATCTCTGCCCAGAGATGAGGCCTTATCAAATGCGCCTGAGTCTGAAAACGGCGCCTTTGTAGTGCCCAGGATCATTTGACCTTAATTACGCACTTCAAAGGCCTGATGAAAAAATTTTACCTGAATAATCCAAAGGAGTAAGCTTTTACTGTCATAAATCATCAGGCAGTTGAAGCACCAAAGCAGGGCTGCGTGCCCCTGCCTCGCCTGTGCTGCGAGCTTGCGAGCTGCATAATATGGGTTTGACCGCCACACCATCAAGGTAGAAATCCGGCGACAACAGGAGATTTAAAAAAGATGTCTGAGATAACCGATCTTTCCCTGAACGAACTGAGAGCTGCCCTGGACAACAGGGAGGTGAATCCTGTAGAGGTTGCAAAGGCCTACATCCACAGGATCCAGGAGAGTGATGAAAGGGTGAAGGCCTTTATAACAGTAACCGAAGATATTGCATTGGAGCAGGCTGCCAAGGCGGAAAGAATGATAGAGGAGGGGAATAGCGGCCCGCTCACCGGCATTCCCATAGGAATCAAGGATGTCATCTGCACCAAAGGGGTCCCCACTACCTGCTCCTCAAGGATGCTGGAAGGGTTCAAACCACCCTATGACGCCACTGTAATGGAAAAGCTCAACGGGCAGGGGGCAGTCATGGTGGGCAAGCTTAACATGGACGAGTTTGCAATGGGCTCCTCCACTGAAAATTCAGCCTTTTTCCCCACACACAACCCTTGGGACCTGGACAGGGTTCCAGGAGGATCCAGCGGTGGTTCTGCAGCAGCGGTAGCTGCAAGGGAATGTGTGGTCTCTCTGGGGTCTGACACCGGCGGCTCTATCAGGCAGCCTGCAGCCTTCTGCGGAGTTGTAGGGTTGAAGCCCACCTATGGCAGGGTCTCCAGGTATGGCCTGGTAGCCTTTGCCTCGTCTCTCGACCAGATAGGCCCCTTTGCCAGAAATATCAAGGATTGCGCCCTGACATTCCAGGCCATATCAGGCCATGATCACCGGGATTCCACTTCTGCTCCCATGCCTGAAGAGGATTTCGTGTCTGCCTGTACTCCGAAAATAGAGGGACTCACAGTAGGAGTTCCGGCAGAATATTTTGTGGAGGGGATGAGCAATGAGGTTGAAGAAACGGTACGCCAGGCAATAAACCGGTTCAGGGATGCCGGAGCCACCATAAAAGAAATAAGCCTGCCCCATTCCAGACATGCCCTTGCTGCCTACTACATCATTGCCACTGCTGAGGCATCCTCTAACCTCTCCAGATACGACGGGGTGAAATATGGCTTCAGGGCAGAGGAGTATTCAAACCTCATGGAGATGTACCGGGCTACCCGCTCCCAGGGATTTGGTCCAGAGGTAAAGAGACGGATAATGCTCGGCACCTATTGTCTCTCAGCAGGCTATTACGATGCATTTTACAAAAAGGCCTCATCTGTCAGGGCACTGATAATCCAAGACTTCAAAAACGCCTTTGATGAGTGTGATATCATAGCTGCTCCAGTAACCCCAACAACTGCATTCAGGATTGGCGAGAAGGCCCAGGATCCAATACAGATGTATCTTTCGGACATCTTCACCATTCCTGTTAACCTTGCAGGCGTGCCGGGCATCTCTATGCCCTGCGGCTTCGACTCAAAGGGTTTACCCATAGGTATTCAGCTCATCGCAAAACATTTTCAGGAAAAAATCCTGTTCCAGGCCGCCCATACCCTGGAAACGGTCCTGGATTTGCAAATAAAATGGCCTGAACTGAAAACCAAATCCTGAAAACAGGAGGAGAGAGTTGCAGCGGATTCCCATAAAGATGGCCGCAGCCGGTATGAAGCTGGCACGGGAAGCGGCAACACCTGAAGGACAGGTGCTGTGCGGTCCTGGAACCGAGCTCTCAGCAGACCTCATTCAGCGCTTGGAGAAGCAGGGTGTCATGATACTGACAGTTGAGGGCCATCCTGTGAAGATGCCAGGAGAACTTTCTCTTGCTGAAAGACTCAGGGAACTGGACAGGCGATTCAGCAAGGTCGCCGGCGATCCGGTCCTGAAGGCCCTGAAAAATCTGATAGCCGAATACTGGATTGTTCAGGAAAAGGGCGAGGACTATCTGCAGGAACTGAAAAAGAGGATATCTTCATGACCCAGCTCACCCCACAGGAGATCAGGAGCCGGCTCAAGGATATTCAATCCTTGCCCACCCTTCCCCCTATAGTATCTCGTCTCAATGAGATGGTGGCTGATCAAAACATAACAGCCACAAAACTGGGCGAGGTGATAGAAAAGGATCAGGTCCTGACCAGCAAGCTGTTGAAGATGGTCAACTCATCCTTTTTCGGATTCCCCCAGAGGATAGGGACAGTATCCAATGCCCTGGTGCTTCTGGGGTTCAACGTGATCAAGACGCTGATAGTAACCTCATCCATATTCGAAGTGATGCAGGCAGCAGATGTAGGGCTGTTCAAGCACTCTCTTGGCACTGCCACTGCAGCCGGCATAATCGCCAGGAGAAAGGGGATAAAGAACCCGGAAGAGATCTCCACCGCCGGCCTTATTCATGATCTGGGCAAGATAGTGGTCAGGGCTGAGTTTCCTGAACTCTATCAGAAGATCATAGACAGCACGAGAGAGAATGAGGTTGCCATACAGCAAGTAGAGCTGGAAGTCCTGGGGATGAACCATGAAGAGATTGGTGGCATAGTGGCAAGGCAGTGGAATCTCCCTGATAGACTCACTGTAGCCCTGGAATATCATCACCGGCCGGACAAGGCCAGTGATTTTGCACAAGTTGCTGCCATTATTCACTTTTCCGACATACTGGTGACTGCCGTGGGCTTTGGAGATGGGGGAGATCCATGGGTACCTGCCCTCTCCCATACCGCCTGGGAGCAGATAAAATTTTCCAGGCAAGAGATGAAGGAGATTCTGGAAGAACTGGATGAAAAGCTTGTGGAACTGGAAAATTTCACCATGGACATCAGAGAGAAGGAGTAAACAGTGGCACGCATTGCCCTCCTGACTCCTGACCATTTCAACAGACAGGATGAAAGGCTCTGTCTCCAGGCCAAGGGCCACAATCTCCTGATTCTAAAGGATCTCAGCAGCGGCTTTGACGCCATCTTCTCTGATCCTCCTGACCTGGTAATCATCCAGAAAGGACAGGAAAAGGATATTGACCAGCAGATTGTGGTGGCGCTAAAAAACAATCTTCAGATGACCCTGATGCCCATACTGCTCCTGGTATCGGAAAGGGATCTCTCCGCAGGTTTGGACTGGAACAGATACCCGGTGGATGATCTTATCCCTCTGCATGCCCCCATGGAAGAGATCCTCACCCGGATAGACCTTGCCATAAACAGGGCCAGACGAGTTGCAGACAACAATCCCCTTACCAAACTCCCGGGGAACTCCTCCATTCTCAAGACCATCCAGCAGGCACTGGACTCAGGAAAAAATTTTGCTGTAGCCTATGTGGATATAGACAACTTCAAACCCTTCAACGACAAATATGGTTTTTCCAGGGGCGATGAAGTCATCAGGATGGTGGCCAGAATACTGGTGAATGTCATACAGGAGACAGTAAAACAGGAGAGCTTTGTCGGACATATCGGCGGTGATGATTTTGTCTTCCTGCTGCCACTTCCTGATGCTAAAGACCAGGCACAGGAGACCATGAAACAGGTATGCCAGGCAATTCTCCAGAATTTTGCTGCCCTTATACCCCTGTTCATAGATGAAGAAGATATAGAAAGGGGTTTTTTCATCTCAAAGGACAGGCTGGGCAACGAACAGCGTTTCCCATTGACATCCCTCTCTATTGCAGTGGTCCCCTGTCCGCCTGGACGGTTTGATCACTACGGCCATGTGGCAGAAACAGCAGCCCAACTCAAAAAGGCAGTAAAGAAACTGGAAGGGAATAACTTTCTAATTGATCGCCGCTCTCATGCAGGGGAAGAGGAGAAGCCCCACCTATGATATTTTCCCCCTATACCATCCTCTTCTTTCTACTATTTCTTTTCGGAATACTCTTTCTCTTCCTCTTTATTCAGATAGGTCTGATAACAGTGGCCTTCAGCAAGATAGGCCTAACCCAGGGGCAGGTCTTTTCATTTCTCATCATCTCCCTGATAGGCAGCCATATCAACATACCGATCAAGAGGATTGAATCCAGGACAGGGATCACAATTCCGGAACAGGTATGGTTCTGGGGGATGCACTATAATGTGCCAAAGATCCGGAGAGAAACCATAATCAGCATCAATCTGGGAGGAGCCATCGTTCCATTATGCCTTTCCCTGTACCTGATGCTGAAATGGGGAACCTTTATTCAACCCCTGTTGGGAATAGCAGTGGTAGCCACAGCGTCCTATCTTATGGCCAGGCCTGTGCCAGGCATAGGTATCGCACTGCCTATATTCGTTGCCCCGCTCATGGCCGCCCTGACAGCCCTTCTGCTGGCAGATGGCCAGCATGCCCCGGCAGTGGCCTATATCTCAGGCACCATGGGGACCCTTATAGGAGCAGACCTGCTACACATGAAGGATATTCCGAAGATCCAGGCACCAGTAGTTTCTATCGGAGGAGCCGGAACCTTTGACGGTATATTCCTTACAGGAATAATCGCTGTCTTGCTGGCCTGATCTGCCAGAAAAAGGGGTTTTACTCATCTTCAAGCCTGAAAATCCGGGAGATTGAGGCAAGTGCCTTCTGCCTGTCCCGCTCATGCACCCCTTTTTTCAGATAGATGATAGGATCGTGAATCAGTTTCTCCGCTATGGAACGGGTAAGTCTCTCAATGGCGGCCCTCTCCTGATCATTGAGACTGGAAAGGTATTTCATGGACCTTTGAAGCTCCTGCTGCCGAACCGACTCGGCCTTTTCCTGGAGTTTCCTGATGACAGGAACCACCTCCAGAGATGAGAGCCAGGAGAGGAACTTTATGACCTCCTCCTCCACCATCCTCTCTGCACGCATGGCCTCCTTTTGCCGCTCCTGCATATTCTCCTCTATGACACCCTTCAACTCATCTATATCATAGAGATACACGTTCTCTATCCTGTTTACTTCAGGATCAATATCCCTGGGAACTGCAATATCTATGAAGAACAGAAGCCGGTGACGTCTCGGGCGCATTACAGAACGGACGAGATCTGCAGAGATCACCGGATCAGGAGCACCGGTAGAGCTTATGACAATATCCGCCTTGACCAGGGCGGAATCCAGCTCCTCCAGGGAAAGAGGAGTGGCCCCAAGCTCCTGGGAAAGTCTTACTGCCCGTTCAAGGGTGCGGTTCGCTACCATAAGATCAGTAATCCCGCTGGTCTTTAAATGCTGTGCTGCCAACTCTGCCATCTCCCCTGCGCCAACAAGGAGCGCACTCTTGCCCTGAAGATCTCCAAAGATCTTCCTGGCAAGCTCTACAGCAGCATAACTGATGGAGACCGCACTGCTGGCAATCCTGGTCTCGGTCCTGATCCTTTTGGCCACGAAAAAGGCCTTGTGAAAGAGCTTGTTCAGTATCTGTCCTGAGGCCCCAACCTCAACAGCCTTCCTGTAGGCATCCTTTAGCTGTCCAAGTATCTGGGGCTCGCCCAGCACCATGGAATCTAAGCTGGAAGCCACCCGGAAGAGATGCTTCACAGCATCCTTGTTTTCATAAAGATAGAGATGGTCCTGCAGACCTTCCTTATTTAAGCCCGCTGCCCTGCACCAACACTCCAGGATCTCATTCCTGCAACTGGCCAGATCCCTGCAGCAGGCTATCACCTCCACCCTGTTACAGGTAGAGAGAAAAACCGCTTCGTTGCAACTCTCCTGATTATAAAAGAGTTCTATGGCATTCCCGTCAAAATCACTCAGGGCCAGCCTCTCCCGCACCTCCACTGGCGCAGTCCTGTGATTGAGGCCCAACAGAAGCAGCTGTTTACTGTTATTGCCAGCCTGAGACATAGGAATGCATCCCGGTCAAGAGATAGGTAACACCGAAAAAGGTGAACACAAGTACCATGAATCCAATGATGGTCATAACTGCACTTCTTCTCCCTCGCCACCCCACGGTCAAACGCTGGTGGAGCAGGGCAGCATATACGAGCCAGGTTATCAACGACCAGGTCTCTTTGGG
>JALSKY010000217.1 GCA_026988585.1 Deltaproteobacteria bacterium | reverse complement strand
TACTGTCAATTCAATTACCGGTGGCACCGATGCCCAGGGAGAGGTTACAGTCAGGCTGGAAGAGGCGGAAAATGTGGTTACCGGACAGGGAGCTGATCCGGATATCATAACTGCCAGTGTACGGGCCTATCTCAATGCCTTGAACCGGTTGGCCTTCAAGAAACTCTATCGTAAGGGTGAGTTAGACAGTAGCAGGGCCTGAAAATGCCCAGATCACACTGGTTGAGAATAATCACTGAAAAGGGACAGAAAGGGTTATGATATGAGCCGATCTATGACTATGGCTGAAAAGATTCTTGCAGCCCATGCAGGTTGCGATTTTGTAAGTCCAGGGGATCTTGTGCAGGTAGATGTGGATATTGCCCTGGGTAATGACATTACTGCTCCCATCGCCATCAAGATTTTCCGGGAGGCAGGAGCAAAAGAGGTCTTTGACAGGACCCGTATTGCCCTGGTGGCAGATCATTTCACTCCCAATAAAGATATAAAGAGTGCTGAGCAGGTAAGGATGCTCAGGGAGTTTGCTGAAGAACACGCAATTCTTCATCATTACGAAGGTGGCGACGTAGGCGTGGAGCACTGTCTGCTCCCTGAAAAGGGTATCGTTTTGCCAGGTGATATTGTCATTGGAGCGGACAGTCATACCTGTACATATGGGGCCTTGGGGGCATTTGCCACAGGTGTGGGAAGCACAGACCTTGCAGCAACCATGATTACTGGTAAGACCTGGTTCAAGGTTCCTGAAACCATTAAGTTTGTCTTTAAGGGAGAGCGCCTTCCCTTTGTCAGCGGCAAGGATCTCATCCTATATGCCATAGGAGATATTGGTGTAGATGGTGCCCTTTATATGGCTATGGAGTTTACAGGTCCGGTCATAGATGCCCTTCCCATGGCGGACAGGTTCACAATGTCAAATATGGCGATAGAGGCAGGGGGAAAGGCCGGGTTGATCGCCCCGGATGCGGTTACCGAGGCGTATGTCTCCGGCAGGGCCTCCCGTCCCTATACCTTTTATGCCAGTGATGAGGATGCCAGTTATGCCAAGGTGATAGAGTATGATTGTGCAAATATAGAGCCCCAGATTGCCTTTCCTCACCTCCCGGAAAACACCGTCGGACTTTCAGAGGTTGGTACTGTTGAACTGGATCAGGTAGTCATAGGTTCCTGTACCAATGGGCGCATTGAGGACCTTGAGGTCGCCGCATCTGTCCTGAAGGGACAAAAGGTGGCAAAGGGGTTAAGGCTCATAGTTTTGCCGGCCACACCAGCTATCTGGAAGGAGGCTCTGGAGAAAGGGTATCTTGCTATCTTTATGGAGGCTGGCGCAATAATCGGTCCTCCTACATGTGGTCCATGTCTTGGTGGGCATATGGGTATCCTGGCCAAGGGAGAACGGGCTCTGGCTACCACCAACAGGAATTTTGTCGGCAGAATGGGACATCCTGAAAGCGAGGTTTATCTCTCAGGGCCAGCCGTGGCAGCAGCCAGTGCGGTCCTTGGCAGAATCGGCAGCCCGGCAGAGCTCTAAACTGCAAGCCAACAATTGGATAGAATTATAAAGAGAGGCTATTGAGATATGAAGTTCAAGGGAAAAGTTTGGAAGTTCGGGGCCAATATAGATACGGACCTGATTATACCGGCAAGATACCTCAATACATCTGAGCCTGAGGAACTGGCCAAACACTGTATGGAAGATGCAGATCCGGAGTTTGCATCTAAAGTATCTCCTGGAGATATAATTGTAGCTGAGAGGAATTTTGGATGCGGATCATCCCGTGAGCACGCTCCAATAGCATTGAAGGCAGCTGGAGTAGCCTGTGTTATTGCCCCGAGTTTTGCCAGGATATTTTACAGGAATGCCTTCAACATGGGGCTGCCCATCTTTGAGTGTGCCGAGGCACCGGATATGATATCAGAGGGGGATGAGATCGAGGTGGATGGGGATACCGGAACCATCCGGAACCTGACTACAGGCCAGGAGATGAAGGCCAGGCCCATCCCTGCTTTCATGCAGGAACTCATTGCCGATGGTGGCTTGATACCTCATGTACTCAAGGAGAAGCAGCATAAAGGGTAGTGCTTTCCTGGCGCTATGATCGAAATAATTCACCCTGACGGAGGAAGATTTGTTATGAAAAGTTACAAAATTGCAGTGATCCCTGGTGATGGTACCGGCCCTGAGGTTGTTAAGGAAGGTGTTAAGGTGTTGGAAGCAGCGGCCAACCGTTATGGGTTCAAGCTGGATATGACCTGGTATGATTATGGTGGAGATCGCTATCTCAAGACAGGAGAGGTTCTGCCTGAAGGTGCTGCTGAAGATCTGAAGCAGTATCAGGCTATCTATCTTGGTGCCATCGGTCATCCGGATGTTCAGCCTGGCATCCTGGAGAAGGGAATTCTGTTGGCACTCCGGTTTGCCCTGGATCAATATATAAATTTGCGTCCTGTTATCCTCTATCCAGGGGTTGATACACCGTTAAAGGACAAGGGGCCGGAAGATATAGATTTTGTTGTGGTGCGTGAGAACACTGAAGGTCTCTATGCCGGGGCAGGCGGTGTACTCAAAAAGGGTACCCCTGATGAGGTGGCAGTGCAGGAGTCCATAAATACCAGAAAGGGTGTGGAGCGCTGTATCAGATATGCCTTTGAATATTGCAAGAAGCGGAACAAGAGGAACAAGCTCACCCTGTGTGGTAAAACCAACGTCTTGACCTATGCCTTTGGTTTGTGGGAGCGCACCTTCAATGAGGTTGCCAAGGAATATCCGGAGATCGAGACCGATTATGCCCATGTGGACGCCACTACTATGTGGATGGTAAAGAATCCTGAATGGTTTGATGTGATCGTCACTGACAATATGTTTGGTGATATCATTACTGATCTTGGTGCCATGATCCAGGGTGGTATGGGAATTGCTGCTGGTGGAAATATAAATCCTGAGGGTGTATCCATGTTTGAGCCTATTGGTGGCAGTGCACCCAAATATACAGGAATGAATGTTATAAACCCGATGGCAGCCATCTGTGCCGGCCAGATGATGCTGGATTATCTCGGCGAGGAAGAGGCAGCCAAAAAGGTGGAAGATGCAGTGAAAAAGGTGGTCAGCCAGGATCTCAAGAGCCTGTCAGCAGGTAAAATGGGCTATTCTACATCTGAGGTTGGAGATCTGGTTGCAGACTACGTGGCCAATAATTAGTAGAGCAGAAAGGCTGAGAGGATTTTGGCAATGGGATACAGTGTGGCTGTAGCAGGTGCTACTGGTGCAGTAGGACAGACGATGATCAGGGTCCTTGAAGAGCGGGATTTCCCTGTAGATCATATACGGTTTCTTGCCTCAGAGCGCTCAGAGGGAAAAGAGCTTCAGTTCCGCGGTAAAACAGTGGTGGTCCAGCGGCTTGATCATGATTCCTTTGATGGTGTGGATATAGCACTTTTCTCTGCAGGAGGTGGTAGAAGCCTTGAGTTTGCTCCATCTGCTGCAAAGGCAGGCGCTGTGGTAATAGATAACTCCAGTGCCTGGAGAATGGATCCTGATGTCCCCCTGGTGGTGCCTGAGGTAAATCCGCATGCCATTGCCGGTTACAGGAACAAGGGGATCATTGCCAACCCCAACTGTTCCACCATTCAGATGGTAGTAGCCCTGAAACCCCTTTATGATTACTCCAGGATCAGGCGGATTGTTGTTTCTACCTATCAGGCAGTCTCGGGCACAGGCCAACAGGCCATTCATGAGTTGGAGTCAGAGGTGCGTCAATGGGTAGAGAAGGGCTGCGGCAATGGAGATGGCAGATCCAAGGGATGGGCTGGTGATTTTGACTACCAGGCATATCCCCATCAGATTGCCTTCAACTGCCTTCCGCACATAGATATCTTTACTGATAACGGTTATACAAAGGAAGAGATGAAGATGGTCAATGAAACCAGAAAGATATTGGAAGATGATTCCATCATGGTTTCAGCGACTGCTGTGCGGGTGCCAGTGTTTTATGGTCATTCCGAGGCAGTGAACATCTCCTTTGAGGAGCCGGTAAGTGCGGAAAAGGCCAGGGAGCTTCTGTCCAATGCCCCCGGTGTCAAAGTGGTGGATGATCCTGCTTCCAATCTCTATCCCATGGCAATAGACGCGGAGGGCCAGGATACCACCCTTGTTGGCAGGATAAGAGAGGATATGTCCCAGCCGGCAGGTCTGGATCTCTGGGTGGTGGCGGACAACATCAGAAAAGGGGCTGCCACCAATGCGGTACAGATTGCTGAGATCCTGATCACGGATTATCTCAGATAAACAGGTGGATGAACAGGGCCGGTGGCAAGAGCTGCCGGCCTTTTTGGTATCGGTTGTCTTTGGAGAACAAGCAGAACAGATTGTGGATTTTATGCAACTTAACCGATCTATATCGACTCAGTTTACTCTATTGATTTTATTGTTTCTTTTTCCCCTTCTGATACCTCCATCTGTGCAGGCCGCCAAGCTGCGCATCGATATCTCTTCGCCCTATGTCAGAAAGATTCCTGTCAGCCTGGTTGGTATTGTACCTGCTACCCAGGCCCAGGATGAGGCCAAGGCAGCAAGCCGTATTATAACCCGTCTCGCAAAGGATCTGCTGTTTCATGGTTTTTTTACGGTTATCTCCTTCGATACAGGGATCCCAGGCAAAACCCCGGATTATAAAGTGGTAGGACAGGTGAGAAATACTCCATCAGGACTGGTTGTAGAGCTTCGTCTCATGGACATGGCTTCAGGCGCCATGCTCACAGGCAGACGATATGTTGCTGATTATCAGGATCTGGATAGGGTTTGCCACCGGTTTTGTGATGAGATGATCAGGGCTATAACCGGTGAACCGGGTGTGAGCCTTTCAAGGATACTCTTTGTCTCACGAAATGGATCTGGACAGGAGATATATTCAGCACGGTTTGATGGTACTGATATTGTCCAGGAGACAGATCTCCGTACTATTGTAATGTCTCCCAGGTATTCTCCTGATGGGCGTTATATTGCATTTTTGTCCTTCAGGACAGGGAAACCCGCCCTATATCTGAAGGATTTGACAACTGGCAGGATCCGAAGGCTTGCCTCCTATTCAGGCCTTAACATGTCTCCTGCATGGGCCCCTGACAGTCAAAGAGTGTGTGTAACCCTGAGCAAGGATGGTAATCCGGATCTATATCTTATGGATCTTAATGGCCGGATATTGAAAAGGCTTACCCGTGGACCTGGTATAAATGTCTCTCCATCCTTCTCCCCTGATGGGAAGAATGTGGTTTTCGTGTCGGACAGGAGCGGCTCTCCACAGCTATATATAATGGATCTTGCAACACTCAAGGCAAGGCGTATTACCTATTCCGGCAACTATAATACTGACCCCCAATGGTCTCCAAAGGGTGACAGAATCGTATATACAGGAAGGGTGAACGGACGGTTCCAGATATTCACCATTTCTGTCCATGGTGGCACTCCTGAACAGCTCACAGATTCAGGCAGTAATGAAAATCCTACCTGGTCACCTGATGGCAGGCAGATACTATTCTCCTCCAGCAGGGGTGGTGGAGACAAACATCTTTATGTGATGTTTGCTGATGGACAGGGAGAGAGGCGAATTCTCAAATATGGCACCAGTGACTATTTCCCCTTTTGGGGACCGAATCTCTTCAGATAGATTGTATCTTGCAGGGTTTGTCCGTGCCTGGAATGTTGCAGGATACAACAAGAGTTTTTCTCTTGTTGAGGCAGAATTGAAGTTAGGAGATATGAACATGGTTACCCAGAAGAAAGGACGCTCTATTCAGAAGTCGGAAACGGGAGATTGTGTCAGGGCTCATGGCAGGATTTCAATGGGGTTGGCCGTGTTGGCCCTTCTATCCATCTTTTCCCTGGCAGGTTGTGCTCCTCAGGCCCAGATAAGTATGCTGGAGCGGAATATAGCAGGGCTGAGGGTAGAGAATGAAAGGTTGAGCCAGGAAGTAAATGCCCTGAAAAAGCAGGTTGGCGTCGGATCTGACCAGACAGGTCAACAGGGGCCTGCAGACATCAGGAAACTGGTAGCCAATCTCGGGGTCAGGCTGGATGCCCTTGAAAGTGAGGTCCTTAGGCTCAATGGCCTTGTGGAACAGTTGAAATATCAGCAGGATCAACAGGGGCAGGAGCTGATGAGTCTGCAGCAGAGCACGGGGCAGAGGCAGTCCCCGGCAGGCGGTTTTGCTGCAGTAAAACCGCAATCATACCCGGCTCCTGCTCCTATCCAACCGCCTGTAACACGGTCTGCTGAGTACAGGGATAAGCAGACTGAAATGCCAGCTCCTGCCCGGCCAGTGGTGCAGAAAAGGCCGGAGGGTGAGATCGATCTCTACAAGAAGGGGATGGAATTGTTCAGACAGGAGAAGTTTCAGGAGGCCAAACAGGTGTTCAAGGCATTCGTGAAACAAAATCCTGATGCACCTCTTGCAGCAAATGCCTATTTCTGGATAGGCGAGTGTGAGTACAAGAGTAATCGTTTTGAAGAGGCGATCCTGGAGTATCAAAGGGTCATAAGTGATTATCCAAAGAGCAACAAGGTGCCTGATGCCCTGTTGAAACAGGGATTTGCCTTTGCCAGGCTGGGCGAGAAGGATACTGCGCGGATAGTTTTGAAAAAGCTGCTGAAGCTCTACCCCAACACACCTCAGGCCAAGGTTGCAAGAAAACAGTTGGCCCGCCTGAAATAGGCAGAAACGGGAATCTTCTACTCTATGAGAGCTATCCCCATCCTTTCTGTTGCCAGGAATTGTGAATTTGGGGTTTGCCTCCTCTGGGCTTTTGTTTGTCTGTATGCCTTATTGCCATGCAATGATCTATATGCCGGGATCGAGAATGGAGATACCATTGTCATTGGAGCCCTTTTTGATCTGTCTGGTCCTGGAGCCGATTGCGGTGATGCAGCACTTGCTGGTGCGCGGGCTGCAGTTCGGGCCATAAATGCAGCCGGTGGAGTTAGAGGCAGGGATCTGGAACTCCGTGTTGCTGATACCATGGGCAATAGTGATAGGCTTCTCAGCGGGGCCAGGTCTTTGAATCGGGAGTATGGTGCTGTTATCCTCATAGGGCCGGAGACCCCTTCTCTCAATGATTTTGCCAGGCGCTATGGTGAGACCTATCACCGTATTGTCATTCTGGTTTCTGGCCAGCAACCGCTGATGCGCAACAGAAAGACCAATATCACCTACACCTTTGGCACATTTCTGGATCTCAAGGCTGAAATCAAGGCAGCCTTGAACTTTCTCGGAAAGAAGGAGCTGAACAGTGTGGGCCTGGCTGTTGAGCAATCCCCTGAAGGCAAACGGTTTGCCCTTTGGTTCAAGGGCTTTTCTGGGGAACATGATGTGAGAGTGGCCTGTATGGGCGCTTTTGACCCGTCTCGGAACGATCTTGTTTTAAAGTTTTCCCAACTGGACGGTTGTGGAGGAGAGGCAAATGTGATCTGGGGAGATTGGGCAAGCTCAACCCGTATATGGAGCGGTCTGCTGGGGATGAGCCGTCCAGTAATGCTTTTTCACAGAACACTGACCCCTCCCGTAGATGAAAACGGCAAAGTAAGGATTATGCCATTGAGGATGTATGGTGTTGCGCCTCCGGTTTTTTTGCAGTCTGCTGTTCCATCCTGGCACCCCTGTGCCTTTTATGTTAGACGGTTTCTCAGGTTTATGGAGGATGACCTGGAGTTTTTTGAGCCAAGGGAACTCATGGCCGCTGCCCAGGCATGGGATGCCGTGCATCTCTCCGCCCGTGCACTCGCAAGAAGCAGGAGTTTCAGGGGATCTGTCCTTAAAGAGACCCTGGAAAAGGAAATAGGAGAGTTTAGAGGGGTTACGGGTGTGTACAGGCCGGACAGATATGACCATTCACGTCTCGATCCAAAATCTCTTGTTATCATGAACTGGACCGGGAGGGCCTGGCGCCCTGTGAGATAGGCTGCAGGTAGAGGCTTCCCGCCCGCCCGTTTGTTCATTCCGGTCTGCCTATTTGCAGCAACCCCTTCTCTTCTATCATCTTCATGATTGCCCTCATGAACGCTGGAAGATCTTCAGGTTTTCTGGATGTTATGAGATTTCCATCTACCACAACAGGCTGATTCAGATATTCTGCACCTGCCTTTCTGATCTGGTCTTCTATGCGCCAGTAGCAGGTTGCCTGTTTCCCCTGCAGTAAGCCTGCATCAGCAAGGATGAGCGGTCCATGACAGATAGCTGCCACCGGTTTTCCTGCATCAAAGATATCCTTGACAATCTCACGCACTTCAGGGATATGCCGCAGGCGGTTCGGGGCCTTTCCGCCAGGCAGAAAGAGCATATCGAATGCAGCGGGTTCCACATCATCCAGTCCAAGGTTGGCGTTGGCTGCATAGCCGTGTTTACCTTTTATTTCACCCCATTCAGGTGCTGCTATATCCACCTGTGCGCCTATCTCCTTGAAGCGATACATAGGGCAGAGAAGCTCACTGTCTTCAAATTCATCCGCTGAGATGAAAAGTATTCTCATGGCGATTCCCTCCTTTGCGTGCCTTTAACAGGGATAATGGTTCTTAGGAATGTAGGCAATATCCAGCTTGAGAAAGTATTTATTTTACCTTAGGATGTGTTGGAATCCGTTCTGAATCCGGTACAAATCTATTATACCATAAAAGGAGGAATAGTATGAAGATGAGGAAAACTCTGCCGATTTTATTTTTGGCCCTGTTTGGGTTCATGGGGATAGCCTTTGCATCAGAAGGCGTAAAGTGGGGCTATTCAGGTAATCTCGCACCGGAGCATTGGGGTAGTCTTGATCCAGCCTTTGAGATGTGTGCAAAGGGGCGTAACCAGGCCCCCATAGATCTGCACGGGTTTATAGAGGCAGAGTTGCCCCCCCTGTTCTTTGCCAACAGTGGCAAGTTGAGAGATCTGGTCAACAATGGCCATACTATCAAGGTCAACTGTATGGAAGGCAGCTCCATAACAGTTGATGGAAAGACCTTTAATCTGCTGCAGTTCCATTTTCATACCCCCAGTGAGAATCTCATAGATGGAAGATCACTCCCTATGGAGGCCCATTTTGTCCATGCAGACAGGGATGGCAATCTTGCAGTGGTTGCACTCATGTTTGAAAAGGGGGAAGAAAATCCTATGATCAAGAAATTATGGGAGAAGCTCCCTGAAAATATTGGAGAAACCAACACTCTGGATCCTGTATTCGCTCCTTATGATCTTCTGCCCAAAAACAGGGATTATTATCGCTTCAATGGATCTCTTACTACGCCTCCTTGTACCGAAGGAGTTCGCTGGTTTGTAATCAAAGGTTATGCAACCGTTTCTCCTGAACAGGTGGCCAAATTTGCCCATCTCATGCACCATCCAAACAACAGACCGGTCCAGCCTGTTTATGCCAGACCGATCCTGAAATAGTTTTTACTCAAGGGGCGCAGAAGAAGAGCGTCCCTTGATTGCTTTCATATAAAGATGACAAGCCCTGGAAGAGAGATCTTTCGGTGTATGACTGCTGCGATGGCTCATATCAGTTATATAAACAAGAGTGTTACAGCAGACCGGTCTTGTTGAACCTCACTGATTGGCAGTGCTGCATGAGATCCTTTTTGTTCGTTTTCCTCCTTTTCATGGCTGGTCTTGTCTCTATTGACACAGGGTGCGCCAGTTTCGTCCCTTCTCAAGATGATACTGTATCTGTTTACAGTTTTTCTTGCGGGGATGGCCTTGAATATGTGGTGTCTGTAGAGGGTCGCGTTGCGTGGATCTTTCTTCCGGGCATTACAGTAGATTTGCTTTTGTTATCTAACAGCAAGGAGATCCAGGTCTTTGGAAAAGGGCGCAATCGCCTTGAAATCCAGGGGAATCAGGCAACTCTTTTTATGGACGGGAAGTCTTATGTGGGCTGTCAAAATGATAGACGCAGGGCCATCTGGGAAAAGGCCAAGTTGTCTGGGGTTGATTTTCGGGGAGTTGGCAATGAGCCCCCCTGGATTCTGGAGATAACAGGTGACAGGATAGTGTTTTTGATGGGATATGACAAAAAGGCCATGGTTTTCCAGGGAGACCTGCAGACCAACCTGGTGGCTGCAACCACATTTTACAGGGGCAGCAATGACAATGGCCACCAGCTTTATCTGCGGCTGCAACCAGCAAAATGCAGGGACTCCATGTCAGGAGATCTTTTTGAAACCAGAGTGGAGTTTACCCTGGACGGCAAGACCTATACCGGCTGTGGCGCAGCACTACATTAGCCATTGGAACCACTTGAATTCATCAATGTCTTCCAATGGATAATCCAGGATATCCCACCTGTCCTCTTGCTGCCACGTCTGCCCATAGGAAATTTTCGGATGCAGGGGGACCTAACCCGAATTAGGTTTATCCATGTAGGAGTCAACGGAAACCTGTCAGCTGTCATTCAGGAGAGTTTCTCGTCTTTCAATCCAAAATAGGCCTTCTATACACTTCTTTTATTTTTCTTGTACATTTGATTTTCCATTTCTGTAATGCACGGGAATGGAAAAATATCGACTGTGTTCTCACTATTTGTATAGGCTAATCCTTTCAATGCACTGTTCATGGGTGTGCAACGCTCGGTATAGAGTGATTCCCACCCTTTCTTCCATAGTTATCCATTTTAAACGCTATATTTTCTGAATCTCTCTTCTTTCGCGATGTGTTAATGCCCAACGAAAGATGGGGAGTAGCTTTAGGTTTTGGAAGTTTCGATGGTTGAGGCCTTATGGCCATGTGTCTTTTAAAGTGACAAATTAGCTAAATTTTACAAAAAGGGAAAGTTTGATGAAAAAATAGCTCAAAAATGTATTGAAGATAATTTTAAATTTTGGTAACCAGGATGTTTTGTTCTGTGTAGTTCTTTAAAAAACAATATGTTATCTGGGAAAATTAAAATTGGCCCGTTTGTTGCTTTTCTTTTGTAAAAATATTTGTCATATTAAAGGAGGATACAGATGAAACATCGCTTTGTTTTTTTTCAGATCGGGGTTTTGATAGCCCTGTTGTTCTTGACAGCTGGTGTGGCCTTTGCTGAAACCGATGCTGTCCCAACAGTGGAGTCCAACAAGGCCGCTATTGAACTGGTGCAGACCCATGCCAATTATGTATGGACCTTAGTGGCAGCAGCCCTGGTGTTTTTCATGCAGGCAGGGTTTGCCATGGTGGAGGCTGGATTTACCAGGGCAAAGAATGCCATCAATATCATGATGAAAAATATCATGGATTTTTCAGTAGGCACTCTGGTTTTCTGGGCGGTTGGTTTTGGTCTTATGTTCGGGACCACGTCCACGGGTCTTTTTGGTACTTCTGATTTCTTTCTCAGCGGATGGCAGGGGCCCGATGGAGATCAGTGGGTCCTGGCATTCTGGATGTTTCAGGTGGTGTT
>JALSKY010000216.1 GCA_026988585.1 Deltaproteobacteria bacterium | reverse complement strand
AAGGAGAACTCATAAGAGAACAACGGATATTCGTGAAGTGCCGTGATGGTTCCAGCAGGCCCATGTTGATGAGCGCATCTCCTATATTTGACGGTACAGGCAAGCTGCTTGGCGGTATAGAGATCTTCAGGGATATCACCAGAAAGGTTGAGAGAGAAATTATTCTGGACAGTATTGCTGATGGAGTTTTCACGGTTGATCGGTACTGGAGGATCACCTCTTTCAACAGGGCAGCAGAGGAGATAACCGGCTATTCTGCTGAACAGGCCATTGGCATGGTCTGCAGGGATCTCTTTCGGTCGAATCGTTGCGGCGAGGCCTGTCCCATGGCCCAGTCCATGCGCATGGGGAGACGGGTTGGAAATGTCAGAGTCAACATACATCGTACGGATGGCGAGGTCCTACCCATAAGTATCAGCACTGCACCTCTGATTGATACTGATGGAAATGTGATCGGAGGGGTGGAGACCTTTCGTGACCTCAGAGAGCTTCAGAGCTTAAGGAAGGAGCTGACCCAGAGATACACCATGGGGGATATAATCAGCAAGTCGCCCCTGATGCAGAAGATCTTTGATATTCTGCCGGAGATTGCACTGAGTGACAGCAATGTCCTGATTCTTGGTGAAAGCGGAACCGGCAAAGAACTCGTTGCCAGGGCCCTGCACAACTTCAGCAAGAGAAGGAGAGGGCCGTTCGTTCCTGTGAACTGTGGTGCCCTGCCAGACACCCTTTTGGAATCAGAGCTCTTTGGATATAAACGGGGGGCATTCACCGATGCAAAACAGGACAGGCAGGGCAGGTTTGCTGCTGCCAAAGGGGGGACGCTCTTTCTTGATGAGATCGGTGATATCTCTCCTGCAATGCAGGTCAAGCTGCTCCGTGTCCTGCAGGACGGGGAATACACACCTCTTGGCTCAAGTAAACCTGAAAAGGCGGATGTCAGGATAATATCTGCTACAAACAAGGACCTGGAGCAGGAGGTCAAACAGGGAACCTTTCGGGATGATCTCTACTACAGGTTGAATGTGGTCAAGATCTTTCTGCCTGCTTTGAGGGACCGTATAGCAGACATCCCGATTCTTGTGGAGCATTTCATCAATAAGTTCAATGTGCAGAAGGGGAAAGATCTCTCAGGCATATCTGATGAGGCCCTTGAAATATTGATGAGATATGATTTCCCTGGGAATGTCCGGGAGCTTGAGAATATCATCGAGTATGCCTTTATCCTCTGTCGAGGGGGGATCATAGAGGCGGAGCATCTGCCTGAACCCTTTTGCAGCAGGAGACCGTCCAATAAATCCCATGGCCTCCTTTTCGAGAAGCCGATGACCATTAAAGAGGTGGAAAGGGAGGCAATCGTACAGGCCTTGAGAAGAAACAAGGGCAAGCGCATGGCAACCTGCCGGGAGCTGGGGATCTCCAAGGATACCCTTAGAAGAAAGATACAGGATTACGGGATCGATGTTGAGGCGCTGATGGAGGAGTGAGCCTGGGGCTCACTCCTTGCACTTTTCGTCACTGGCTGCTTTTCTGCAACCGGCTGGATTACAACTATAGTTTGTCTCCGCCC
>JALSKY010000215.1 GCA_026988585.1 Deltaproteobacteria bacterium | reverse complement strand
ATCAGGCCTGGTGAACTGGTGCCCCGCCTTGCAGAGGCCCTGGAGATGGATCGTTCTGCGTGGGGCCTGCCGATTTTGCGACAGCTCGTGGATATTCTCCTGGAATTCAGTGAGGGACGCAAACGGAGCGAGGCCCACGAGATGCGCTGGTTCAACCTCACTGGCTTTGCAATGAGGCCAGGGACCGGAGAGGCTATGGATCCGTGGAGGATGAAAAAGATCTGGCCTCTCTATTTTCAGGGGCTGGTCAATGTGAAAAAGATAGAACCGAGACTGAACTGGTGGATATTCTGGCGCAGGATCTCCGGCGGACTGTCGTCCGGGCAGCAGGGGCAGTTGTTCTCTTCCCTTACGCCTGTGCTGGTCCCATCTCTCGTTTCAAAACGCAAGAAGGGCAGGGCAAAACAGATTAAGGTCCCCCCTGAGGAGCTGAAACAGATGTGGCTTCTTGCTGCCAATCTTGAGCGGTTGGATATTTCCCAGAAGATAGCCATGGGACGCCGTATTGTGGAATTTCTGCCATCTTCCCCCTTCAAGAGAGAGCTGTTCTGGTGTCTTGGCAGGATTGGGGCGCGACAGCCCCTCTATGGACCTCAAAACAAGGTGGTCCCTCCTGGAGAGGCAGGGGCCTGGGTTCAGCAGCTCAAAAAACGGGAATGGAAGGAGCGCCCGGCCCTTATCGCTGCTGTAGTCGCTATTTGCCGGGTATCCGGTGACAGGAGCAGAGATATGTCGCAGTCCTTCCGGGATGACGTTGCCATCTGGTTGGAGGTCATGGGCGCAACTCCTGATCATATCTTGCCGATAAGGGAATATCGTCCTCTGGATATGGTGGAGCAGGAGAGTGCCTTTGGCGAGAGCCTGCCTGAAGGCCTGATTTTGGGTGACCAGGAATAGAGCCAGGCATGGAAGGCCTGGATATATAGAGCAACAGGGGCTGAAAAGCGGTATGGAGTAATGCGTTACTTTGCGATAATTTTCATGATGTTCGGTATGATCGCCCTGTTTTTTGGTGTCCGTTCAGCGGCAGAGGGGCTGGCTGCCAGAAATTGGCCTACTGCCCAGGGCAGAATGCTTCAAGCCAGGGTCACTGAGTTTCGCACAGCAAAAAATATAAGGATAGCAAGGCTCTGTCTCGACCTGGATTATCTTTACATGGTGGGAGACAAGATATATGAAGGGCATCGGTTGAACAGCGGCTGGCGATGTTTCGGTTCCCAGGAGCATGTCAGGGAGATCCTCGCCCGATATCCTTCAGGCAAGGAGTTGAAGGTATATTACAATCCGGATAATCCTGCCCTCAGTATGCTTGAACCAGGGCTGGACTGGACAGTATTTTTTCTTCTCGGTGTTGGGGTGATCAACTGTTCGGTTGCATGGCCCCTGATGAAGAGATCCATGAGAAGATAGGGGCAGTCCATCAAGAGGTAACAGATCGGTTTCGTTAAGGAGAGCGGGCAGGGCTGCCTCCTCCTTTTTTCTGCCGTTCTATTGCCCTGGATTACCCATTGAAATTTTCCCAGAATATGTTGTGTACCATGTTTCTCAAGGCTGATGCGTCCTCTCTGCTCATACTGGTAAACTTTGCCCCATAAATCCATTTAAGTCCGTTTCGGATAGACCATCTCAGCTCAGCTTTGGCCCGTACCTTAAGGTCAGGTTCAGGGATAAGCAGGATCTCGATCTCTCTCTCTATTGGTAGTTGTTTCAGTATCTCAAACCCGATACCTTGAGACGATATGTCCTTTATATCTATGGGGATACACAGGCTTCCCGATATGCAGTAGGCCTCTATATCGGCTTTCAGCCTTTGCAGTAATCTTTTTTCACTGCCATCCCTTATCTCTTTCTGTTTCAATGTTATGGTTCTCCTGAGTTACTACGGCGGCTTTCCCGCGCCTTCATGGTAAAAAAGCTGTTTTCCGCTGCTCTTTGAGACAGCGGCTAACTCAATGCTAATCCACAAGGTTGTTGCAAAACATGGCGAAGTGTAATAATGGAGACCTGTCTCTTTCTTTTTCGGCCACCCAGGGGATTTTCTTCAGAATATTCTCAGAAACAGGATTATACTCCTGGCCATGGGCATGGCAGAGTCTGTTTTTCCCCTCTGATGTTTTGTGGCTGTTAAAAAAAAGCGTAAGATTCAAGATTACAACGGAACTGGAGATATGAAGGGATAAATGTTGAAAAAGGAACTGAAAGAGAAGGTAGAACAGTGTTACATGGAGCTTGCTCAGGCAGAGGAACTGCCTCAGGCAGATCTCCCCAAGGGGCATCTCATCTCTGTGCCCAAACAGGAGGAACATGGTGATTTTGCCAGTAACCTGGCTCTGACAATGGCAGGGCCCCTGAAGATGCCACCGGCAAAGATAGCCCAGGCCCTGCAGAATGGATTGGTCAGGGATCCTCTCTTTTCCAAGGTAGAGGTGGCAGGTCCTGGTTTTCTGAACCTGTTTATCTCCGACTCCTTCTGGCAGGGTCATCTGCGGACGATTATCCAGGCAGGCAGACGTTATGGAGAGAGCCGGGAAGGAGAAAATCGCAAGGTCCTGGTGGAGTTTGTAAGCGCGAACCCTACAGGTCCCCTCCATGTGGGCCACGGGCGGGGAGCGGCTGTTGGGGATTCCCTGGCAAGGATAATGGCAGCAGCAGGTTTTGATGTCTCTACCGAGTATTATATAAATGATGCAGGCAATCAGATGCAGACCCTGGGGAGATCGGTCTATCTCAGATATCTGGAGCATTTTGGACAGGATGTTGAATTTCCCAAGGAGTGCTATCAAGGTGAATATATCAGGGAGATTGCCGTAAGGATTGCAAAGCAGGAGGGGGACCGGTTTATCTCGCTCCCTTTTGATGAATGCAGCCAGTTTTTCATTGAACAGGCGGTGCAGGAGATATCCCAGGGGATAAGAGAGGATCTGGAAGATTTCAACGTCCATTTCGACAACTGGTACAGCGAGAAGAGGTTGCACTCATCCGGTTTCATCCAGGATACCATCCAAGAGCTGCAGGCTGAGGGCTTCATCTACGAAAAGGATGGTGCTCTATGGTTCAGAACAACAGAGTTTGGAGATGACAAAGACAGGGTTGTGAGGCGTTCCAATGGTGAGCTCACATATTTTGCTGCAGACATAGCCTACCATAGAGAGAAGTTTCAAAGGGGTTATGAGATGCTGGTGGATATATGGGGTGCTGACCATCATGGTTATGTCCCGCGGGTCAAGGCAGCCATCCAGGCCATGGGGCATGACCCTAAGGGGCTTCAGGTCTTGCTGGTGCAGCTTGTGAATCTGATCCAGGGAGGCAAGCTCAAGGCAATGTCCACCAGGGCAGGTGAGTTTGTAACCCTGCGCGAGGTCCTTGACGATGTGGGAACAGATGCCGCGAGATTCATTTTTTTGACACGGCGCTGCGACAGCCATCTGGATTTTGATCTGGATCTGGCAAAGAGTCAGAGTCAGGAAAATCCGGTATATTATGTACAGTATGCCCATGCCCGTCTCTGTAGTGTATTTGAGAAGGCGGCGGAGGCAGGCTTGATTCAGGATAGAGATAATGCATTGGATGAGCTGCTTGACATGGGGGAGATGGATCTCTCCCTTCTCAAAGAACCGGAAGAGCTGCGCATAATGAAGCTCCTTGCCTCCTTTCCTGAGACAGTTGCCGGCAGTGCTGCTGCCCTTGAGCCTCATAGGATAAGCTACTATCTGCATGATCTGGCAGGGCTTTTGCATAAGTTTTATGCCAAACACCGGTTCGTTGGTGATGATAACGTTCTTTCCACGGCACGCCTGGTAATGGCAGGTGCTACAAGAACGGTTCTTGCGAATGGTCTTGCCATGTTGGGTGTCTCTGCGCCTGAAAAGATGTAATATGGTTTTGCAGGGTAACCTACACTGTTTGAGGGCTGATTTTTTAATCTTTGCAGGTGATATCCATGGGAAACAGTAAGAAGAAAAAAAAGAAGGCCATAGAGTTCCAGATAGGGTGGCCAGGTCTTATAGCCATATTTGTATCAACCTTCTGTGTCCTGGCATGGACCTTTGTCCTGGGCTTCTGGCTTGGCCAGAAACTCACTGGCGGAAAGCTTACATCAAGCCCGGCTGTCACCACAGTCAAACCGGAATCCCGACCAGAGGGCAGAAAAGCCCCGGGCCTGGCCCGAATAGAGGGAGTCGCTGATTCAGCTAAGGGTGCAGAAAAGGGGATGACTGCCAGTGAGGACAGGGCATTCAACGCCCTTAAGGAAGAGTTGCATCTCGGGGCACTGCCTGATGAAGGAAAGGGAACCGGTGCTGCTCCTGATAGTTCAGGCCAGCAGGGCCTGGCAGATCTGCCTACGGAACTGGTTTCAACTGAGAAACCCAAGGAAGCTAATGGGCAGCCTACCTCTGTAGCCGTTACAGAGAAGAAGAAAACCAAAGAATCTCTATCCAAGACGGATGATGCTGCAGATAGGGCGGCAAAGCTGGTTAAAACCGCAAAAAAACAGGAAGAGAAAAAGGCAGAGCCTGTCTCTGTCAGAAAACCGCTTCCATCTGAAAAGGTTGTTTCCAAAAAGCAGACAGGGAAAATTGTCCTGCAGGTGGCATCATATCAGGAAAGAAAACGCGCAGACAGGGAGGCTGCCAGATGGCGGAAGAAGGGTTATGCGGCTCAGGTGAAACAGGTTGATCTCAAGTCAAAGGGGATCTGGTACCGGGTCTATATTGGAAGGTATCACACCATTGAAGAGGCCAAAAAGGCAGCAGCCCGGCTTGCTGCCAGGGAAGGGGTCAGGTCCTATGTTGTACCCAACCCTTGATGCATTGGAGGGCGGAACTGTTTTGGATCGTTCCCATTTTCACCATGTTAATCCCCTGTTGACATGACCTGCATAATGACCATTTTAAGTTTTTGATATTTGAAACAGTGTTTTAAATTTTCTAATGATTCGCAAGGCAAAAATAGGCGATGTTCAGGAGATTCATTCCATCCTCTCCCATTATGGTTCCCAGGGAGTTCTTCTTTCCCGTTCCCTGAGTGATCTTTATGATCATCTCAGGGACTATGCAGTTCATGAGGATGAGAATGGGAGCGTAACCGGGGTGGTGGCCCTGAACGTGAGCTGGGAAAATCTGGCAGAGATCCGATCTCTTGCTGTCAGAGAAGAGTGCCAGGGGCAGGGCATAGGGCGGCGTCTCGTGGAGTTTTGCCTCTCAGATGCGATTACTCTGGGCATATACAGGGTGTTTACCCTTACATACCAAGAGGATTTTTTTGCCAAAATGGGCTTTAAGCGGGTGGACAAGTCGATTTTGCCCCACAAGGTCTGGTCTGACTGTGTCCGTTGCCCCAAGTTTCCCAACTGTGATGAGATAGCCATGTTGATGGAGTTTTGAACCATTTGCATGCTGATGTTCATGTTACCAGTTCTATTTTCCCTGAAAAGACAGTGCCCACTGAAGGTATGTCCTCAATCTTTCAGAGAGTAAAAAAACAGTAAATATAGAGCGAGACGAATAAAATGATAGGTAATCTGTTACAAAAGGTCTTCGGGACCAAGCATGACAGGGAAATAAAGAAGATTCAGCCAATCGTAGAGAAGATCAACAGTCTGGAGCCTGAGATCTCCAAGTTGAGTGATCAGGAGCTTCAGGCAATGACTCCAAGGTTCAAGGAGCGGATAGAGAAGGGAGAAAGCCTGGATGATCTGCTGCCTGAAACCTTTGCAGTAGTGAGAGAGGCCGCCAAGAGGGTGCTGAACATGCGCCATTATGATGTGCAGCTTATTGGTGGAGTAGTGCTGCATCAGGGAAAGATTGCAGAGATGCGGACTGGTGAGGGTAAGACCCTTGTGGCCACTCTTCCGGTCTATCTGAACGCCTTGCTTGGGCGCGGTGTACACGTAGTCACAGTAAATGATTATCTGGCCAAGAGGGATGCGGAATGGATGGGCCAGGTTTACAGATTCCTGGGAATGGATGTAGGTGTCATTGTACACGGGCTGGATGATGCAGAGCGCAAGGCAGCCTATGGAGCAGATGTCACCTATGGAACCAATAACGAGTTTGGTTTTGATTTTCTCAGGGATAACATGAAGTATGCCCTGGATGAGCTTGTTCAGAGGGATTACTACTATGCCATCGTGGATGAGGTTGACTCCATCCTCATAGATGAGGCACGTACCCCCCTGATAATCTCCGGGCCTTCAGGCCGTTCTACGGACCTCTATTACCGTGTTGACCAGGTAGTTCCCTTTCTCAAAAAGGAGGAACATTACAATGTGGATGAAAAAGCCAAGGCGGTTACTCTCACCGATGAAGGTGTAGCACAGTGTGAAAAACTCCTTGGAATCGAGAATCTGTATGATCCCTCCAACGCCCATATCCTGCACCATCTTCAGCAGGCTCTCAAGGCCCATATCCTGTTCAAAAGGGATGTTGACTACATTGTCAAGGATGGCCAGGTCATAATTGTTGATGAGTTTACCGGCCGTATAATGCCTGGAAGACGTTACAGTGATGGGCTGCATCAGGCCCTGGAGGCCAAGGAGGGGGTGAAGATCGAGAGTGAGAATCAGACCCTTGCATCCATCACCTTTCAGAACTATTTCCGGATGTATGAGAAGCTGGCAGGCATGACGGGTACTGCAGATACGGAAGCGGCAGAGTTCAAGAAGATATATAATCTGGATGTAGTGGTGATTCCCACCCACCAGCCCATGATCCGCAAGGACCATCCCGATGTTGTTTTTCGTACCGTGGATGAAAAGTTCAGGGCAGCTGCCAAGGAGATAAAGGAACTCCATGAGCAGGGCAGGCCGGTTCTGGTTGGCACCACCAGTGTAGAGAACTCCGAAAGGCTCTCTGGTCTCCTTAAGAAGATGGGAATACCGCATGAGGTGCTGAATGCAAAGCATCACGAGAGGGAGGCGGAAATCATTGCCCATGCAGGGGAAAAGGGACGGGTTACCATTGCCACAAACATGGCCGGCCGTGGTACTGACATAGTCCTGGGGCCAGGGGTGGCAGAGCTTGGCGGCCTCCATATCCTTGGCACAGAACGGCATGAATCCAGGCGGATCGATAATCAGTTGCGGGGGCGTGCAGGGCGTCAGGGAGATCCTGGTTCTTCCAGGTTCTATCTCTCACTTGAAGATGATCTCCTTAGAATATTCGGTTCAGACAGGATCTCATCGTTGATGGACAGGCTTGGCATGGAGGAGGGGGAGCCCATTGAGCACAACATGCTCTCCAAGGCCATTGAAAATGCCCAACGCAAGGTAGAGGCCCATAATTTCGATATAAGAAAGCATTTGCTGGAATATGACGATGTCATGAACAAGCAGCGTGAGGTGGTCTATACCCTGAGAAAGCGCATAATGAAGGGTGAGGATCTGGAGCAGGAGGTCCTGGATTATATAGACGATATAGCCTATAAGCTGGCAGAGACATACTTCGATGAAAAGGCCCTGCCTGAAGATCTGGACTGGAAGGGGCTTGAAGAACTTCTTTCCGGCAAATATGGGGTCAGTTTCAACCACAAGGATCTGGAACTGTTGCCTTCATCCTTGGATGAGCTGGCAGATCTGATCAGGGATGCCTTTGTCAAGTCATATCAGGAACAGGTAGAGCGCTTTGGCCAGGAAGAGATGCAGATGGCCCAGCGTTATATACTGCTTCAGACCCTGGACAACCTCTGGAAGGATCATCTCCTCAGCATGGACCATCTCAGGGATGGTATAGGACTCAGGGGTTATGGGCAGAAGGATCCTCTTCAGGAATACAAGAAAGAGGGCTATGATATGTTTGTTGCCATGATAGACCGGTTCAGGGATGACTCGGTCAGCATGCTTCTGCGCATCAGGCCCATGAGCAAGGAGGAAGTGGATGAGCTGGAGGAGCGCAGGAGACGCCAGCGCGAAGAGGAACTGCGCATGAGTCATGGAGGAGATGAGAACGGGCCTGCCAGGAAACCGGTGAGGCGAAGCAATAAAAAGATAGGCAGAAATGAGCCCTGCCCATGTGGCAGCGGTAAGAAATACAAAAGGTGTTGCGGGGCCAAGAGATAGTCAGCCCGGAAACAGAATTAAAGGTATAAATTTTTTCTTTTCTGGTCCAGTTTTCTTTTTTTCCGGTTTGAACGATAAGAGATTATAACCACTTGATCGTGATCATAACCTGAATAGAGCAGGAGACCGTCTGCCCATGAAGAGATCTTTCAGTTTCAGTTGTCTTGCTAAGAATTTTTTCCTGATTTTGTTTCTGTGTCTTGCTGGAATGTTGGAGTTTTCTCTCCTTACTGCATCTGCATCAGACACCAGCCCTCCTACTGGTGTTGTAGAAGCCCATTCAGAAAACACTACACTGGATATCCATGGCAAGGTAGTCAATCCACATGGGGTAGGATTGGATGAGGCAGAGATCAGGGTCTTTGCAGGGGATCAAGAGCTGCTCCCTGAGACCGAAGCCCATGCAGCCCATGGGGATCAGGGGATCCGAACAGAGGCAGATGGCACATTTCAGGCCGAGTTGAAGGTGAGTAGGGATGCCCTTTCCAATGGCCTGAAGATCCATATCAGCAAACCCACCTACAAGAACCAGGTTCTGAAGATTGCTCCTGATGATATAGTAAAAGGTAGCGATGGTTTTCTCGTGAGATGTGATGCAACAGTAGATAGAATGATCGGCCCTGCCTTCTGGATAGGTGTTGGCATCTTTCTGGTAGCTTATATCCTCATATCCTTTGAGTTGATTCATAGAACTCTGGCAGCCATGCTGGGGGCTGCCCTGATGCTCACCATCAGTTACACCCTGGGTAGCTTCAATCCGGAGTTCAAGATCCTGACCTATGAGACTGCCATCAAACATATAGATATGAATGTCATCTTCCTGCTCATGGGAATGATGATAATAATTGGGATATTAAAACATACCGGTGTATTCCAATGGTGTGCATATAAATGCTACCAGTTGTCTCGTGGCAGTGTCATCATCCTCTCAATTATACTTATGTTCTTTACAGGGCTAACTTCAGCATTTCTGGATAACGTGACCACCATGCTGTTGCTGACCCCTGTTACTGTCCAGATCGCATTGTCTCTCGGGATTTCACCTATTGCACTACTCATTCCGGAAGTCCTTGCCTCCAATGTAGGCGGTGCAGCTACCCTGATAGGTGATCCTCCAAACATAATGATAGGTTCCTATGCCGGTCTTTCTTTTATGGATTTTGTGATAAATATGGGGATAGTGTGCGGAATCAGCTTGGTCTTCCTCTTCATCTATGTAAAATTTTATTACAGAGGCGAGTTTGCCAAGGCAACTGTTACCGATATCAAGGCCTTTACTGAAGAACTGAGACAGAAATACAGGATTACCGATAGCGAACTCCTATCTGTTGGTGGCATCATAATGTCCATTGTGATCGGTATGTTCCTGGCGCATGGCGTTCTCCATATGGAGGTCTCTATAGCTGCCCTGTTTGGTGCATCCATTCTCTTTACATATTCACTGTTGAGGGGAAAAATCGATCTGATGGAGGTCCTGGAGAAGGATATTGAATGGACAACACTGCTTTTCTTCATGTTCCTCTTCATGCTGGTGGCAGGGGTTGAGTCTGTAGGGTTCCTTGAGATGGTTGCAGACGGTGTCCTCAGGTTGTCTGGTGACAATCTGGTTGTAGCCATCTGTCTGGTGTTATGGGCCTCAGCCATCCTCAGTGCCTTTGTGGACAATATTCCTTTTACCGCTACCAT
This sequence comes from Deltaproteobacteria bacterium, assembly GCA_026988585.1. Taxonomy (GTDB): domain Bacteria; phylum Desulfobacterota; class Dissulfuribacteria; order Dissulfuribacterales; family QOAL01; genus JALSKY01. The sequence goes on along the minus strand of JALSKY010000215.1, from coordinate 1,722 downwards.
GATGCCGGTGGTTGCATACCTTACTTCAGTGATCCCTGGGGCAGACAGCGGAGTACTCTGGTGGGCCCTTGCCTTTGGTGCCTGTTTTGGCGGGAACGGTACACTGATCGGTGCCAGTGCCAATGTTGTTACTGCGGGTATGGCTGAGGCGGCAGGGTATCCTGTGAGATTTTTTGATTTCATGAAGGCCGCCTTTCCCTACATGGTCCTTTCCGTTGCTCTGGCCAATATATGGCTTTTGATCTTTTACTGATCAAGATTGATTGAGCCTTTTGGATGGATGAATATCTTGCACAATAAATTTTCAGGAGATCGGATATGGAGAATAAAAGGAAGTTTCTCATCCCTTTAGATAAGGAGTTTGAGTTCAAGGGGGTGTGCGCCCTATGTGCTACGGTTGCTTCCATGCTCAGGGAGAACGTGGATGATGTTGCCCTGGCCTATGTCATTGGAGGAACATATCTGGCAGAACATGTGAAAAATGTAGATCTTCGTGCCCAGCATGTGATGGAGAGCGATCTCTTCAAAAATCTGCGCCAGCAGCATATCAAAAAGGATATTGAGCCAATGCTGGAAAAGGCCAGGGAGATAATCAAAAGAATAGATCCATCTCTCCCTCTTAGGGAACTCATTCTTGAAGGCAATCCTGTTACAGAGCTTGTGCACCTCATAAAGGGGCAGGGTTACTCAACGGTCTTCATCCAGAGACGTGTCTATGACAATCCCCTGGGGGCCATGCTTGGCAGCATCCCTGCAGGGATTATACACGCCAGGGTGCCTGTGACCGTATATCTTCCAGGGATCAAGATAGAGAACGGTTTTCCTTGGGAGAGGCCGATCCCCTTGAACCATATCCTTGTGCCTGTTGATGGTTCTGAGGACTCCCTTGCTGCAGTCACCGAGGCTGCCAGCCTGGTTGCTGCATCTTCAGATAGCTTTTGTATAACCCTGTTGCATGTGCTCAATCTCGAGGAAATACCGGCGGAAATGGATGCTTCCTGGCTGAAGGAGAAGGGGAGAGAGATCCTTCAGGAAACCAGTACTCTTCTGAAAGGCAAGGTAAAGGATTCTGTAAAGATTGAGACAGAATTAAGGATCGGCATGCCTGCAGAAACCATTGCAGAGACCGCAAATGAACTGGATGCTGATATGATCATTATTGGCAGAAAGGGAAGAAGGGCCATTGGTGAGATAATCGTTGGCAGCGTAGGCCTGGATCTTCTGAGGAAGAATTTGAATCCTGCCCTTGTTTTGGTCAACGCTTAGGTCCAAACCTTCATGGGATATGTAGATCCGTGCCACCCTGAGGCTTGAAAATACAGCGCGGCAGTGTGATTTTTCACGGTAAGTTACGAATTGCATAATTTTTGGATAAGGTATGTCAGGGTGTGTGCAGCTTTGTTTGCTTTGCCTCTTCACTCTTCCTGGAAATATTTTCTGAAGGCCATCTTTGCCAGTAGAGAGGCCTTGAAGCCCAGGGGATCTGCATGAACTATCAGGGCGCCAACAGCAAGCATCCTGTCATCTGAGGGTCTCCAGGCATATCCACAGAACCAGTCATATCTGAACCGGTTGTCTCGTGAGTTTATGGTGCCCGTCTTGCCCCCTATCTCCAATTCCTTCAGTACCTTGTCTCTCTTCCAGCCCCGAAAGCTCTTTTTGGCCGTGCCTGATGTTACGGTTTTTCTCATCATTAATCTCATGGCCAGGGCCGTATCCCTG
>JALSKY010000214.1 GCA_026988585.1 Deltaproteobacteria bacterium | reverse complement strand
CACCCCGCCCATGGCAGCAGCGTAAGCGCCTATATATTTTTTCACGCGATAGGAGAAGATTTTTATTGCCAGCAGTGCCCTTTGGTCACCCTGATCTGCCAACCTGGATATGGAGCGCATATCACTCTGCCCGCAGATCCCCTTTAGTCCGCTCTGGCGATTGAGCAGTTCATCCACCTGCTGTATGGTCATCCCCAGCCTTTCCTGCAGATAAAAGATTATGGCAGGGTCTATATCACCGCTTCTGGTGCCCATTACCAGTCCCTCAAGGGGGGTAAACCCCATGGAAGTATCTATACTCTCCCCATTGCTGACAGCAGCAGCACTGGCACCGTTGCCAAGATGCAGGGAGATGATCTTCAGCCCGTCCCATGGCCTGTCAAGGTGTTCCTGTGCCTTTCCGGATACATATTTATGGGAGGTCCCATGAAATCCATAACGTCTCACCAGAAATCTTGAATATAGATCATAGGGCAAGGCATAGAGATATCCATGCACCGGTATTGTCTGATGAAATGCAGTATCGAATATTGCCACCTGGGGAAGATCCGGTGCATAGGCCATGGCTCCTCTTATTCCTGTGAGGTTTGCCGGGTTGTGCAGCGGAGCCAGTGGAATGAGCTCTTCAATTGTCTTCAACACCTTCTCATCAATGAGCACAGGCTCCCGGAAATGCTCGCCACCATGAACCACCCTGTGTCCTATTGCCAGGAGTTGTTCCATTGCAGAGATGGAACCGCTCTCCTGCAGCAGATTGAACATTACTGACATGGCCTGGGAGTGATCCTCTATCTCTCTTTCCACACGCTTCTCCTGCCTGCCCCTGTCCCATTGAATGGTCCCCTGGCCGGATTCCTGTCCTATCCTATCCACTATCCCTGAGGCGGACACAGACAGGGAGGGGAGATCAAAAACCTTGAACTTCAGGGTGGATGAGCCGGAATTCAGGACCAGAATCTTCTTTTCCATCTGTTGCACCTGTCCTTATCCCTGCTGTGCCTGGATCGCAGTGATGGCCACAGTATTGATGATATCAGGGACATTGCATCCACGGCTGAGATCATTCACCGGCTTCTTGAGCCCCTGCAAGATAGGACCGATGGCAACTGCTCCTGAAGAACGCTGGACCGCCTTGTAGGTGTTGTTGCCTGTATTCAGATCCGGGAAGATAAAGACAGTGGCCCTGCCTGCAACCTTGCTCCCTGGCATCTTGGTCCTGGCAACTTCCGGATCCACTGCTGCATCATACTGAATAGGTCCCTCAACAAGGAGGTCAGGCCGCCGCTTCCTGACGATCTCCGTTGCCCTGCGAACCTTCTCCACATCCTGTCCTCTGCCTGAATCCCCTGTAGAATAAGAAAGCATGGCGACCAGTGGCTCAATGCCAAAGGTGGCAGCCGTCTCTGCCGAGGCTATGGCTATCTCTGCCAGCTCCTCTGCATTTGGATCGGGATTGATGGCACAATCCCCATAGACCAACACCCTGGTGGAGAGACACATAAAAAACACACTGGAGACTATGGAAAAACCCGGCTTGGTCTTGATGATCTGCAGGGCAGGCCGAATGGTATCTGCAGTAGTGTGAATAGCCCCTGAAACCATACCGTCAGCATATCCTTTATATACCATCATGGTGGCAAAACAGGACATATTGGTCATGGCATCCCTAGCCATGGAGATAGTTATGCCCTTATGCTGCCTGAGCTTGTGGTACTCCTCTGCAAATTCATCCATCCAGCCTGAACTGGCAGGATCCACAACCTCAACCCCTGACAGATCCAGCCCAAGTGCAGAACCACGGGGCATCACCTCATCAGGATTGCCAAGGAGGGTGATAGATGCCACCTTTCGCCGTAGCAATATCTCAGCCGCCCTCAATACCCTCTCATCCTCGGACTCAGGCAGAACTATCTTTTTCCTGTCTTTCCTGGCACGCTCGAAAAGCGAATACTCAAACATGACCGGAGTCACAACACTGGACCTGGTAATGGCTGCCCTTTTCACAAGAATACTGGAATCCACATTGGACTCGAAAAGGCCTATACAGAGGGCTATCTTCCGCTCACTGGCAGGTGTTATGACTGCCGGTACACTGTCAACATTTTTTGTGGTGGTATAGGTATCAGACTCTACTCCGAGAACCGGTATCGGAATGGGCCTGTCCCTGAGAAGCTGCATCACATTAGGTCCGGGCACAAACCCGCCGGTCAACAGAATCCCGGCGATCTTGCTGTAATGAGGTGAATACAGGCTGGATATGGAGGCCAGAATTATATCATTCCTGTCCCCCGCCGTAATGATCAGGTCGCCGTCCTCTACATAATCCAGGAAATGCTCCATGGTCATGGAGGCTATCTTGCACTGACGAACCACCCTGTCCATATCGCGCTTTCTGCCGAAGACATGGACTGCATTAAGATATTTCTCGATATCAGCCAAGGTGGGGCGGTCCAGTTCCTCCACTTCAGGGAGGAAAAAGACTGGAGGGTCCATATCCTCCGGCCTGTTCATGGGGCCGCTCTTGAGCTCTTTGAACACATCAGGTCTCAGCCTGTTGACGAAAACAGCAAAATGGGGGCAACCCTGCTCCTGCACTGCCTCATGGGTGATATGAACAGCCTCACCGATATCCTCCACTTTGAGATCAAGTCCGTTGATGACGCTCACAAAAGGGGAACCCAGATTTTTGGCTATCTCCAGGTTGATATCCATATCGAAAGCAGAAAGAAAACCCTGGCTGTTCAACCCCTCTATCAACACAAAATCATATTTCCCCTCCAGCCGCTTCAGATGATCGATGAGCATGGTCAGGGCATCCTTGAACTGCTCACCGGACGCCATCCGCTTGAACTCATCAGCAGTAAGCCCGTATGCCTCTTCATATTTCATATAAGGGCAGTAACGATTGAGGATCACCTGAATATCCAGGTCACGGCCATTCTCCTCCTGATCTATCACCGGCCTGAAAAAACCCACTTTCCTGAGCCTCCTGGTCAACATCTCCATTATTCCCATGGTGACCAGTAGCTTGCCGGCTTTCGGCTCACTGGATGCGATGAACAGATTTTTCATATTGACACTCATCCTTACCAGGAGAGCGTGATAAAGGGGAGAATACCCTTTTCAACTCTCTGCCTGGATAAAATTCCTTTCTTATCTATATCAGGATCTGCCTGAACACCCTCTGAAAAAAGAAACCTCTCAATCATTATTCGGCATATCTCCCTGCGACATTGAGGCTTGATGTTCCGGATCACAACATTTTTATCTCTTGAATCTCCGCAATTTATTAAATTCCTGTTGATATAAGGCAAGGACAGATTTATGAAGATGTCAGAGGGAAAATCAAGACAGTTTCAAAGAGATGAAAACAATCGTATGGTACATCAACTACACACAAAAGACACCTGGCAACTCGCATCAGGTCTTCTCAAACAGCTAATAAGATCCACCCATAGATCTTCTGTCTCTTTATAGACATTTGCAGGAGCCTGTCAAGCGCGGAAAGAGCTTACTGGATAATTATTAAAGGATTCTAATCTGCTCTATCTAATAATTATGTAAATTCCAGATTTATAGATATAATTACAAATTAGAGCATCCCTGAACTGTTCCTGTCAACAAGCCCTGACACTTGTACAAACTATAGAGCTTCAATATATAGCGAAAGAACTTTATATAAAAATATAAAAAATTTCACAGGATTGTCCCATGACATGGCTCAGAAACTACTCACAGCAGACTGATTAAAAAAGGACCCAGTATGCCAAAAAAGAATAATAATTCAAAAAGAGACCTGATCAACGAATTGAAAAGGGCCTTTGCCTATAACCTCTTCTATCAGCAGGGAAAACCGGTAAGCACAGCCACCATGAATGATCTCTACATGGCAGTGGCCTACGCAATTCGAGACAGGATGCAGCACCTCTTCATCAATACAGTCGAGACCCTGCAGAAAGAAAACGATTCCAGGATAGTTGCCTATCTATCAGCCGAGTTTCTTCTTGGCCCCCATCTCGAAAACAACCTCATAAATCTTGGGCTCTATGACGAGGTTGTACAGGCACTGCGGGAAACCGGCCTTACCATGCAGGAGATAGCCTCCCAGGAACCTGAGCCTGGCCTGGGCAACGGAGGACTGGGCAGGCTGGCAGCCTGCTACATGGATTCTCTCTCTTCTCTTAAGATCCCTGCCATCGGCTACGGAATCCGCTATGAACACGGCATGTTCCATCAGATCATAGAAAACGGCTGGCAGAGGGAACTGAGCGATCACTGGCTTCATCTCGGGAATCCGTGGGAGATCAAAAAGCCTGAACTCTGCTTTCCAGTGGGTTTTGGCGGCCATACAGAGAGATACCAGGATGAAAACGGAAACCATCGCATCAGATGGATACCTGCCAGGATGGTAAATGCTGTGGCCTATGACACCCCGATCCCCGGTTTCCGGGTAAACAACGTCAACATCCTGAGGCTCTGGAGTGCTGAGGCCATAGAATCCTTTGATTTTGAAGATTTCAATACTGGAGACTACTATGGGGCCATTGAGGAGAAGATAAAGGCGGAAAACATCACCAAGGTACTCTATCCCAACGATCAGCAGTTTCAGGGCAAGAAGCTGAGGCTGGAGCAGCAGTTCTTCTTTGTCTCCGCATCCCTTCAGAACATGATCCAGATCCACCTGCTAAAGAGAAAGGATATTCACACCCTGCATGAGACCTTTGCCTGCCAGCTCAACGATACTCATCCTGCTGTTGCAGTACCGGAGCTTATGCGCCTTCTCATGGATGAATATGGACTGGGATGGGATGATGCCTGGCGGATCACCACGAAAACCCTTTCCTATACCAATCACACCCTGCTTCCCGAAGCCCTTGAGAAATGGCCGCTGGATCTCTTTTCTTCTCTGCTGCCCCGGCATATAGAGATAGTTTTTGAGATAAACCGCAGATTCCTTGAGCATGTTGCAGAACGGTTTCCCGGTGATACTGACAGACTGGCACGAATGTCAATCATCGATGAAGCCGGGGGGAAATATGTCCGCATGGCCCACCTTGCCTGTATCGGAGGGCACAGGATCAACGGTGTTGCCGCCCTTCACACCAGCCTTCTTAAAAGACACACCCTCAGGGATTTCCATGAGATCTGGCCCAACAAGATAGTCAATATCACCAATGGAGTAACCCCAAGGCGCTGGATGCTCCTGGCCAACCCCCGCCTGAGCACACTGATTACCGAGGCCATAGGGCCAGGCTGGATTACTGATCTTTACAAACTGAAAGACCTGGAACCCCTTGCAGATGACCCTGCCTTCATAGAGGCCTTCCTTCAGGTAAAGAAAAGGAACAAAAACGATGTGGCGCGGATGGCCCGGGACCAGGGTGTTGTGATCGATCCCTGTTCCATGTTCGACGTTCAGGTAAAGAGGATTCATGAATACAAACGGCAACATCTCAACATCCTTCATATTATTACCCTGTACAACAGAATAAAGACCAGTCCGGGCATGGATATGACACCACGCACCTTTGTCTTTGGAGGAAAGGCCGCTCCAGGCTATTTCATGGCAAAACTTATCATAAAACTGATAAATTCCATTGCAGAGGTGATAAACAGTGACCATGATGTGGATGGCAGACTGAAGGTCTTTTTTCTCCCTAACTTCAATGTAAAAACAGGTCATATCATCTATCCTATGACCGATCTCTCAGAACAGATATCTCTTGCCGGCAAAGAGGCATCTGGCACAGGGAATATGAAATTTGCAATGAACGGGGCACTGACCATTGGGACCCTGGATGGGGCCAACATCGAGATAAGAGAGGAGGTCGGGGCTGAAAATTTCTTCCTCTTCGGCATGGAAGTAGATGATGTCATGGCCATAAAAGCCCAGGGATACAACCCCTACTACCATTACCAGGAGAACCAGGAGTTGAGAAACGTCCTGGATCTTATAGGATCAGGGCACTTCTCCCATGGAGATACCGAGATTTTCAGGCCCCTGATAGACAACCTCCTCTACCATGATCCCTTTATGGTACTGGCAGATTACGAATCCTATGTACGCTGTCAGCAGGAGGTCTCCAATATCTTCCAGGATCAGGATGCGTGGACCAGAAAGGCCATCATGAATGTTTCCAGAATTGGAAAATTCTCATCAGACCGCTCCATAAGGGATTACTGCAGGAAGATATGGAAAGCCAGACCTCTTGAGGTGCAACCAAAGCAGGAAGAGGTGCCGGAAGAAGGGATTATGCTAAAGCGGAGTTAGATCAACGCTACTACACTCCTTCCGCTGCAGTGAGATACCTATCCAGGACCGGATCAGGCAGGTCCAGTCCTGGAAACCGTCTCTTAAGGCTCACCGCAAACCGGTAATCCAGCTCTCCTATGGATAAAGGAGGATCTTCAAAGACGGCCTGCCAGACATTTGGCCGCTCCATGCAGAGATAGATAAGGCAGCATCCAGCACCTGCCTCTATGAGACAGCCTATCAGGTGCCTGTACATCTCCACCCGCACCGGCCTTACATATCGCAACTTGTTGTCATCCCCAAGTACCATCTCCTGTGCAGTTATCCTGGACCTTGGATAGTTGATCTCGATCTTCCGCTTCATCTCAGGATTGAACCTCAAGGCCCCTATGGAGATCCAGCACACATCTTTCGGAGAGATGGTTTCAAATATCTGCTGCACACACCTTTTGTATGCCTCTTGCCAGCCGTCAAACTGCACCATAGGGTCGAAATGGAGACCAATAAGATAACCGGCTTCGGCTGCCTGTTTCATGGCCCTGATCCGGCGTGAAAGGGGTGCCGTGCCAATCTCCTCCCGCGAAATGAACTCATCAGGATTGACTGTCCAGGATATAACGGTCCTGCCTCCGTGATCCGCATCCAGAAGTGGCTCCACCAGGGCACCCTTGGTCCTGAGCTTCAAAAGCGCATTCGGGAAACCGGAAAAACCCTCCACAAGCCTTCTGGCACTCGTCGCTATGGGCCCTGTGCCCAGGCTGTCTCCAAGCTCCCATGTCCCGATCCTGAAAAGCCTCCAGGGCTGCTGCCTGATCCCGGCCTCTATCTCATGCAAGACGGCCTGGACATTTGCAACAAGGGTCAGGGTGGTATCTGTAAGATAGTTCTGGAGAAAACAGTAGGTACACTCAAAGGGGCAGTTGCTCACATGGGCTGCCACGTGGGTGGAACAGCAGATATACCTTGTATCCAGGGAAGCGCATAGATGAAACAGCTCGCCCCTTTTGCAGTCTATGTGGAGGTGCCTCTTGCCTTCCCTGTAGTCGTCAAGCCTGGGAGACGGGGCAATCTTCCAGGCAGACTGATCCGGCCCGAGCAGGGCATCCACCTGCTCAACAGTAATATTGGCAACAGACAGGAGCTCAGGATCAACAGTTATTCCAGAAAACTCCTTTTTCATCCCTTTCAGGCCTTTAGCCTCTCAAGCATTGCCGAAACAGCAGAAATCCTGTCCTGCTGTCCCAACTGATCCAGAAACCTTCTCAAATCACTTATCTCCTGCACCCGAAATCTGATATCCAGGTGTTCATGCTCCAAGGTATTGTCCCAGGAGATCTCCACACCCGGCACTCCGGCACAGGCCTTTTGTCTGAGGGCAGACAGCTCCATAGTGATGCTGGAAAGCACCGGATACCTGAGTTCCCTCAAGACCTGGCGCAACATAGACGTGCGCTCTGCAGATGAAACAGGCCTGGAGGCTGCACCATCCTGCTGAAACAGCACCTCTATTCCCCCTTTGGAAACAAGCTCTTCAATAGAAAGATCATCTCTCTTCATGAGCTCATTCATGGCAGATATTATCTCTTCCATTATGCTGGCAGTAAGATGGAGCTGGTCACGCCTTGCCATGAGCCAGTCCAGCAGATGCCTGTCAAAAGATGCCAGATTGAGACAGCGCCTGAAGGATATCCCCTTTTCCACACAAAACCAGAGAAGAGGGTCAGGCAGGGCTGCTATCTTCAGATGTTTTTCAAGCACAGAAGCATGAGATGACAGGGACAGAAGGGGCAGCAGATGGTTGACAGCCTGCTGCCTGTCCAGGCCGCAATCAATGGCAAACCTGATGAAAAGGGCTCGAAGCGCTGGTGAATCAAGCAGTGCTATAGAATGCTCATGGGCAAGATAGAAGATAACATCCATAACAAGATTCTTCCCCTGGAACAGATGGACCGGCACAAGTTCCAGCCCTTTTCCCTGAGCCCACTGCAATCGCTTCAAGCCATCAACCAGGAGATATCCGCCTGCCCCAGCCTCTGCCACCAACAGAGGAGACAGGATACCGCTGCTATCAAGGCTCTGATAAAGGATCCGGATGGATGGTTCATGTTCTTCACTGTCAATGGAGCCAGGCGTGGCAGGCTTTGCAGCAAATCTCTCCAGGCGTTGCATCCTGCCTGAAAAGGAAAAGGGAGAGTCTTCAGCAACGATAAGACCAGGCTCAACCTCTAAATGGGATCTATAACAATTCTTCATCACCATCTTTATACAAAGATCTTGCAAAGATGGCAAAACATGCGGAAAAAGGCGGTTCAATCTAAGCAACCGAGAATATACAGGAGTTCTACCTTCTTGAATCTCGGACATTCTATGATGGAGTCATCAATAATCAGAAGCTTATTACATACCCGCCCCTGCAACTATCAACGCCAAAAAAAACCAGAAAACTGATCTGCGTACCTGTTCACAGGTGTTCACGGAGATATTCCACTGCATTCCGGAACATCTTCAGGCCTGCCCCCTCTTCATTACGGGAACAATCACCCCTTGTCCATCTGGGATGGTTGGTAAAGTGATGAAATGCCTCTGGATGGGGCATCAATCCCATGAGTCTTCCTGTGGGATCACAGATTCCTGCGATGGCATTTACTGAACCGTTGGGATTTGCCGGATATTCTGCAGAGGGTTCACCGGTATCGGGGTCAACATAACGCAAGGCCACCAGGTTCTCCTGCTCTATCCTATCCAGGATTGCCTGATCCTGAACCACAAATTTGCCTTCTCCATGACGCACCGGCAGCTCTACACTATCCATGCCACGGGTGAAGATGCACCTGCTCTCCTCAGGAACACGACAGGTAACCCATCTATCCACAAACCTGCCTGTGTCATTCCAGGTGAGGCTTACCAGCCTTTCCTGGTAATTGTCGTCAAAACCTGGCAGCAGCCCGGTCTTGACCATGAGCTGAAACCCGTTACATATTCCCAGAACCAGCCCCCCCTTCTCCACAAACTCCAGGAGCTGATCCATAAGCCTCTGCCCCGAACCTGCAATCCGTGCATAACGGAACCTGTGAGAACCCGCCTGGGCAGCTCCCAGATTGTCTCCATCCAGAAATCCACCAGGAAGATTGAGAAAATGATAATCCGTAATCCTCACGCTACCGTCCAGAATATCTGAAAGATGGACGATATCCACCTGGTCAGCCCCTGCCACTCTACATGCATGGGCCATCTCCCGCTCACAATTGGTGCCATATCCCGTGGTTACTATGGCCTTGACCTGGCTCTTCATATCTTGAGACTCCTGACCTGAGACTTATGCCATCAGCTATTGATTTAATGGATACTCCGCACACTGCTGAAATACTCGGAAAACTGCTGAATGTTACTATAATGGTAAGAAAATTTCAAAAAAAAGGAGGGTGGAACCATGAGCTACCAAATGAAAATTGTAATTACCACATTGGCCAAGAGGGAAGAGGCGGCAAAGCTTGGAAAGGCCGTTATAGAATCAGGCCTTGCCGCATGTGTACAGGTTTCCGGTCCCATGATCAGCATATACAAATGGAAGGGCAAGACAGAACAGGATGAGGAATGGCAGCTCAAATGCAAGACTATTGCCTCAACAACACATCAACTCATGGAATTTATAGAAAAAAACCATCCTTATGAACTCCCCCAGATCGTAGCCGTTCCTGTTACGGATGTCAGTGCAGCCTATCTCCATTGGGCGAAGGAGCAGTGCAACACACCCGGCACCTGAGCTCAGTTTTTGTAGCTTATGAAATTCAAATGAAGATTTAGGCTATTCTGTCATCAAGCATCAGCCAGTTGAAATAGATAATTTACTGTGCAATTACTTTCTTTTTATTTTCTAGTTTCATGAGTGACAAGGGCCTTATTATGATCGGTTGGGCCGCTCTTGATGTTGTTTATGGATATCAGGACTGCGATAACTCCTTGACACATACCCTGAGCCAAATTAAAAAAATCAGTTCGTTTGAAAAAAGTGAGGTACAGGAATCCACTGCCATGAAACAGGATATTCAACTCAATTTTGAAAAATGCCAGGGTCTGATACCTGTTATTGCCCAGGATGCAGAGACTGGCCAGGTTCTAATGCTTGCATATATGAATGAGATCGCCTGGCAAAAGACCATAGAGACAGGAAAGGTGCATTACTGGTCCAGGTCCAGAAACAAGCTCTGGCTCAAGGGGGAGACCAGCGGCCATGTCCAGGAAGTCAGGGAGATCCTGGTTGACTGTGATCTGGATACCGTTGTAATCAAAGTCAAACAGCTCGGAGGCGCAGCATGCCACAAGGGCTACAGGAGCTGTTTCTACCGAAAGGTTCAGGACGGCGAACTGCAGATATGTGATGAACTGATTTTTGATCCCAAGGAGATATACGGAAAGTGAAAAAACTGAAATTCGGCATACCAAAAGGAAGTCTTGAAAAGGCAACAATAGAACTTCTGGAAAAATCTGGGTGGCGTGTGGACGTGCATTATCGCAGCTATTTCCCTGATATAGATGATCCGGAAATAGATTGCAGTATCTGCCGGGCCCAGGAGATGTCCAGATATGTGGAAAATGGCACCCTGGATGTTGGAATCACCGGTCTGGACTGGATCATGGAAAATGAATCCGATGTGCATGAGGTTACCGACCTGGTTTACTCCAAGGTCAGCAAAAGGCCGGCAAGGTGGGTGCTGGCAGTGCCGTCAGATTCACCCTACAAGAGGCCGGAAGATCTTCAGGGAAAAAAGATCGCTACGGAACTGGTGAATTTCACCAAAAAATATTTCAGCGAGAAGGGGATAGATGTCTCTGTAGAGTTCTCCTGGGGCGCCACTGAGGCAAAGGTGGTATCAGGCCTGGCAGATGCGGTGGTTGAGGTTACAGAGACAGGCAGCACCATCAAGGCCCATGGTCTGGTCATTATTGAAGAGCTGATGCAGAGCAATCCAAAACTCATTGCCAACAAAGACTCATGGCAGGACCCATGGAAACAGGCCAAGATAATGCAGATAGCCACACTGATGCAGGGGGCACTGAGGGCACACAGGCTTGTAGGACTGAAGATGAACGTTCCGGCTGACAAAATCAATGAGATAGTGGAGATACTGCCAAGCCTCAATGCGCCTACAGTCTCCCCTCTATACAACCAGGACTGGTTTTCTGTTGAGACCGTCATCGACCAGGGAGAGGTCAGGTCCCTGATCCCCAAACTGCAGGCAGCCGGTGCTCAGGGAATAATAGAATACTCCC
>JALSKY010000213.1 GCA_026988585.1 Deltaproteobacteria bacterium | reverse complement strand
TGCCATGGCCAGCTCTTCCAGGGCCTTTTTGAGCCTATACATCTCAGGTGAGCTGGTGTCTGAGATCCTGCTCAGATTGCTCAGGAGGCTGTTGAGTTGCTCCATCATCAGAGATGTTTTGGCTTGTAATTGCCGGGCCGCTCCGGAAATTGTTTTGAGCTCACTGTCTCCAGTATGCATGAAGCTCTTGGCTGCCTCTGAAGCAGCACTGATAGAGACAATGGTCTCTTGAATCATGGGGCGAAGTTCTTTGAGGGTTGTCCTGGTCTCTGACATGGCCCCTGTGAACTGATCCAGTGCCTTTTCAATCTTGCCTGATGACAGGATTCGATCAACATTGTTTATGGTGTTGGTCATAGTGTGAACAAGCTGATCAAAGGGGATCTGTTCCAGTCTTTTGGCAAGATGATCAACAGCCGAAGGAACCGTTGGGATCTCCATAACCTTGTTGTCAATGTTTGCCAGTGCTACAGGAGTATCCGGATAAAAACCCAGGTCCACCAGCAGGCGCCCGGTAACAAGGCTCTGGAACTGCAGTTGTGCCCTTAGCCCTTTTCGGATCAGGTGTTCTACTATCTTGCCGGGTTCGCTCCGTTCCTTTCTCTCTGCACCTTTTTCCATGTTCCATGCCGTCAATCTTTGAGGATCTATCTCGATATAGACTGGAAGAAGGGATCGCCCTGTTTCAGTGTCAATGAGCACATGAATCCTTTTTACCTCGCCAACAGGAACACCTCTGAAGGTTACCTGAGAGCCTGGTCCCAGTCCTTTGAGAGATGTGTCAAATACCAGGACAAACTGCTTGGTTTCCTTGAAGAGCCCTCCTCCAAAGATGATGATACCCATTATTCCAAGTGCCAGTGCTCCAAGAACAAAGGCACCTATGATGGCAGGGTTGGCATTTTTCATCTGGTCTTGTTTCCCTCCATATATTTTGAAACCTGGCCATCTTTTCAGTCGTCAGTTTTACTGTTCAGGACTTGGGATCGTTAGCAGGAAAAATAGTGGACTTGTTTATACATCTAAATTCCCTTTCTCCTTTCTATCTGCCGGTAAAAAATGGACTGTTTTCTCTTCCTCTTCCTCTGGTCAGAAACATTATAAGATTTTCATAATCTGATTCCTGCAACAGTTTTTTGGGATCACCAGTAGGCCCCATGGTTTTTGTCTGGGCATCCAGAAAGACCGAATTGGTTGCTATGGTGAATATGCTTTCCAGTTCATGGGTTACCACAACTATGGTAGTGCCCAGGTTTTTGTTTATGTTGATGATGAGCTGATCAACCTGGCTGGAGCTGATAGGGTCCAGGCCTGCAGAAGGCTCATCCAAAAAGAGTATTTCCGGATCAAGGGCCAGGGAACGGGCCAGTCCCGCCCTCTTTCTCATTCCACCCGATATCTCAGAAGGATAGTAGTCCTCAAATCCGGAAAGCCCCACCAGTCCCAACTTCAGCCTGGCTATCTCTCTCCTCTCCTCCCAGTCCAAGTTGCTGTAGAGCTGCAGCGGAAGCATCACATTTTCGCTCAAGGTCATGGATGTCCACAATGCACCGGCCTGATACATGACCCCGCAGGAGATCAGGAGATCTTTCCTCTCCTGATTGGA
>JALSKY010000212.1 GCA_026988585.1 Deltaproteobacteria bacterium | reverse complement strand
TACCATGAATCCAATGATGGTCATAACCGCACTTCTTCTCCCTCGCCACCCCACGGTCAAACGCTGGTGGAGCAGTGCAGCATATACGAGCCAGGTTATCAACGACCAGGTCTCTTTGGGATCCCAGCTCCAGTAAGCCCCCCATGCCTTTTCAGCCCAGATGGCCCCTGTAATTATTCCCAGGGTCAGCAGGGGAAAACCCACCTTGAGGCTTCGGCCTGCCATTATATCCAGGGTCTCAAGGGAGGGAAGACGCCTGAATATGGCCCCAAGGCGCTTGTGTTTTATCTGCCACTCCTGCACCAGATACATAACTGAAAGGGAGAAAGAGAGGGTAAGGATGGCATAAGAGACAAGACAGAGACCAGCATGGATAGGCAGCCATATACTCCTGAGTGCCGGAGGCAGGTAGGATATGCTGTGATCTATCAGGGTGACCGATGCTACTGTTATAAGCATGATGATCGGAGTAACAAATGCGCCGAGATTCTTGACCTTGTGGCCGTACTGGAAAAGCAGGAAGGAACCTGAGAGGAGCATGGCAAGAAACGACAGGGATTCTCCCATCCCGGTAAAGGGCGCGTGCCAGAGCCTTACCCAGCGCACCCCTATGGTTATTGCGTGAATAATGGTGCCTGCCAGCAGGGTCCTGAAGGCTATCCTATCCACATCCTTTCTCATGGTTATGAGATGGACCATGTAGCCACAGGTGGCTATGAAATAGACCATCAATGTCAAACGCAACAGCAGGGCATCCATTGCCTTACCTCTTGCTATTCTGTTCCAGCACTCTATCTGCTGCCTTTCTGCCTTCAGGGCCTGCCAGTTCCTCAGCCCATTGCCGCACCATATCCAGATCTCCTGCCTCTATCCAGTCCACTACACGAAAATCTGCAAGGGCTGCGCACCGGTCAGGCAGGTCATCTCCAGTGCCTGCCAGGATAAGCCTTCGAAGCTCACCGCACAAGCTTACAAACCTGCCCCATGAGCCGGGAAACTCTCTTTCGAGACGCTTGCGCAGGGCCTTGGCAACTGCAGGACTCTGGCCAGCAGTGGAGATGGCCAAGACAAGATCTCCCCGCCGCACCTGAGAGGGCACAATAAAGCTGCATCTTTTAGGCTCATCCACCACGTTGCAGAAGATCCGCCGTTTCTCTGCCTGGGAGAATACGATCTTCTGCACATCTTCATCATCTGTGGCAGCAATGATCAGCCAGACATCCTGACAATCATCAGGCTGGAAGCTACGTTTCTCCCACTGAATATCCCCTTCAGCAGCCATCTGTTCCAGCTCCGGCACAACCTCCGGGCTTACTACCACCACACTGGCACCAGAAGGGAGAAGGGCCTCCACCTTTCTGCAGGCCACTCTTCCTCCACCAACAACCAAAACCCTCTTTCCCTGAAGATTACAGAACAGCGGATAATAACTTGGCGGATTATCTATGTTTTCCAATTGTTTTTCCTGCATCTTTCCTCTTGAGTAACAGGTCGGTTAGAAAATCAAAATTATGGAGCAGCAACCCCACAGGGGCATTAGTGACAGACATGATAGCAGCAGTAAATGATATAGGCAAACCAGGACAAAATGGATGGGAAGAAGGGTGTAT
>JALSKY010000211.1 GCA_026988585.1 Deltaproteobacteria bacterium | reverse complement strand
TTGGGCAGATAGGCACTTAGGACTCATGAAAGCGAATCAAAGGGCAATTCCGGCATACATCGTCCCCAACCAACTGGGGGCCGCCCAGCAGGGAAAATTTTCCCTTCTCGGCCCTCTGGAATACCACCTGCACCGTAGCCTGAAACGCCTCCCATGGAAAGGATAGCACCACCTCTCCTCGCTCCATCTTTCCAGAAGTAAAGGCCCCTGGGCAGGGGAATGCCAATTGTGGAGCTCCCTGCTTCAGGGCCTTGACGGTGTTGGCACAAGCAGCACCGTTCACGCTATGCCCAAGAGGGATGTCCGGTTTATCAACTGCTTTGGCATAAAAATCAAGAAGATGCATGGCCTGAAGCGAATCAACTACCATTATGACACCATCTGGCTCCTTATCGCACCTGCCAAGAGTGCATAGAGCTACTGAAGAGATTGTGCCAGGCGCAAACCTCGGCCTGTCTGCATAGAATCTCTCAGACGCATCTCTGCTAACATACTTATTCAGTGTCTTGAGCGATTTCTCCTCTTCCCTTGAGAAACCAAAAAGATCTGCGGCAGTTGCACAGCCAAGGAACTTGGGATAAAGGCGCAGACTACCTCCAACCTGTCGAACATGTGCCAAAAGCTGACAAAAACTAAGCCGGTTTTTGGGTCTTTTTTCCGCACTGATCTGTTCTTTGCCATCCCTTTCAAAAAATATTGCCACTGGATAGTGGTAGAGTCTGAGATGTCTGATCAACACCTCTTCAATATCAGAAAATCTGTCTGTAGAATTTTTCATAGACTATCCCTTTCATGTGTGCAAAATCGATTTATTTTTTCTATTGCTGCCATATACAACATAGATATAAAACCACGTTAAACCAAAGAGATGCTGTTTTCAACAGAGAGATTATCGAGACTAATTCCTTACTACTCTGCCTTTTAGGGCTTCACACAGACAGGGAATATCACTACCCTCAAAACAGGAAGGGATGATGTAAAATTTTCTGTATCCATCTGTCAGGACTGCAATCGTGACAGGAAGATCATTAGTGATCCTTTACCGGGAAAAGGAGGCTTGAATCATGAAAAGGTATCATTTCCAGAACCTGGTCTTTGAAGGTGGTGGAGTAAAGGGGATTGCATATATCGGCTCCCTCGAAGAGCTGGAAAGGAGAGAAATTCTCCCCTCCATCCAACGAGTCGGAGGCACCTCTGCAGGCGCCATTACAGCAGTACTCATGGGACTCAACTATTCCCTCAAGGAGATAAAGGATATCCTGTGGGATCTCGATTTCAAAAACTTCCTCGATGATTCCTGGGGCATGATTCGAGACACCAACAGGCTGCTTACCCAGTTCGGATGGTATAAAGGCGACTATTTCCGGCAGTGGATCGGGGGTCTGATAAGAGAAAAGACCGGCAATTCCGATGCAACCTTCGCAGATATCCATGCCCTGAAAACCCGCCGCGACTTCAGGGAACTCTACCTTCTTGGCACCAACATCTCTACCGGATTCTCTGAAATTTTTTCAAATGAACACACGCCCAGGACCTGTGTAGCTGACGCTGTCAGAATCTCCATGTCCATCCCCCTGTTTTTTCGGGCCATCAGGAGCTTGCGGGATGATGTGTATGTGGATGGTGGTGTTCTGAGAAACTATCCCATAAAGCTTTTCGACAGGGAAAAATATGTTTCTGGGCAGCTCGCCAGGAAAACAGACTATTATGACCGCATCAACAAAAAACTTGCAGAGATAGAACGCCCCATATCCAAATATGTTTATAATAAGCAAACCCTTGGATTCAGACTGGACGCCAAGGAAGAGATCTCCATGTTTCGGGATCATGCCGCTCCAAAGCACCATGAGATAAAGGACATTTTCGATTATATTGTTCGCATGGTAATCACTATGAAAGATGCCCAGGAAAACTACCATCTGCACAGCGATGATTGGCAGCGAACCATCTATATTGACACCCTTGGAGTCAAGACCACGGATTTCAATATCAGCGACAAGAAAAAACAGGAGTTGATAGAATCAGGGAAAAGGGGGACCGTTGACTATTTCAAGTGGTATGACCGGGCGAAGCGTGCTGCCAACAAGTGATCTCCGCTTCTTGCCTGATCAATAGGTCAACCTGCAGATGAATAGCGCTGCCAAGGCCCCAGCCAGATCTGCGCTCAAGGCCGCTGCTACCGCATGTCTCGGGTCTTTTATGCCTACTGCCCCGAAATAGACTGCCAAGACATAAAATGTTGTCTCTGTAGAACCCTGAAGAGTGGAAGCCAAATAGGCACTGAAGCTGTCCGGAGCCCGGGACACTATCTCACTCATGAGACCAAAGGCCCCTGAACCTGACAGGGGTCTTAGCAGGGCAACTGGCAAAACATCAGCAGGAAAGCCCAATATCCCTGTAACAGGAGAGAGCAGCGCTGATAGAAAGTCAAAGGCGCCGGAGGCCCTGAACATCCCCACGGCCACCAGAATCATAACTAGGAAGGGTATAATCTTTACTGCCACGTTGAACCCCTCTTTTGCCCCTTCAGAACCAGCCTCATATACAGGAACTCCTTTTATATAGCCGTAGGCAGCAAAGGCCAACATGAGCACAGGCACTATCCAGAAAGAGACTATCTCCTGCATTACCGGAAGAAACGGCCCTTGCAACAGCTTCCAGAGAGCCGCTGCCAATATCAAAACAAAGAGCAATCGTACCGCCCATACGGTGACAGGGCCAGGTGGATAAAGCCCTTTGCTTTCATTTCCATTACCGGTAGGAGTCCAATTTGTATTCTGGCCATTATCTTCTGACGGTCCATCTGCAGAATCACTATTAAGGATAGATTCTGACTGGAAGCTGCCATCATAAAACCGCTCAAACAGCTTACAGGCGGTAATGGCTACAGCCGTAGAGCATATTGTTGCAAAAAGGGTAGGGATGATGATACTTGCTGGCTCTGATGCCCCTGCCGCTGCCCTGACGCCGATTACACCAAGGGGAAGAAGGGTTACACTGGAGGTATTGATTGCGAGGAAGAGACACATGGCACTGGTGGCCCGGCCCTTTTCAGGGTTGAGTTTATCCAGCTCCACCATGGCCTTTATTCCTAAAGGGGTTGCCGCATTGCCGAGACCAAGGGCATTGGCAGAGAGATTCATTACCATGGCGCTCATGGCAGTATGCCGCTCAGGAACCTGAGGGAACAGCCTGACAAGAACACGCCTGAACAGTCCTGCGACCAGCTCCATCAAGCCTGCCTCTTCGACTATTTTCACCAGTCCCAACCAGAGTGCCATGGCCCCTATAAGACCTATGGCAAGATTTACTGCTGTCTTGGCTGACTCAAAAGATCCTGTAGTGAGTTCCTCCATTCTGCCGTTGAAGGCCGCGACCACCACAGAAATGGCGATAAGCCAGAACCAGACCAGATTCATGGCAGCAGGAGAACCTTTTTCAGAAACAGAGGGTTGGCCCTTTTCGCCGCTCATGAGATCCCCACACCGGCCATCACAGCCATACTGTAAGCAGTGGTCATGAGACTATCCGCTCCGGAGCATGAAATACATTGACTCTGTCAGGTCTGGCATAGGCTGCCAGGGTTATGCCTGCACGCCTTGCTATTGCCAGCCCAAGAGATGAGGGCGCTGTCCTGGACATAACTATGGGAATACCAATACGAGCACATTTCAGAACCATGTCAGAGGTCAACCTGCCTGTGGTATAAACTGCGCCTGCTGCCGGCACCCTGCCCAACAGGATGGCTCCAATCACCTTATCTACGGCATTATGCCTGCCGACATCCTCATAAAAGGCCTGTAACCTTCCTCCAGACCAGAGGCCACACCCATGAACACAGTGGGTCTCAAGGCCAAGACTCGATGCCTTCAGCACCTGCATGATAAACTTTCGGATCTCATCAAAGCTGATGGAATACTCCAAGGGGCTGCCCAAGTCCCCTTCCAGGACATCCCGCGAGATCTTGCCTGTTCCACCGCAACCGGATGTGATAATAAACTCCTTTTTGCCCTGCTCTTCTGGCACGTCTGCATAAACAGATATCCTGCCTTCAGAACAGACATACACCTCCTTCACCTGGCCTGGTGATGTGATCCAGCCCTGGCCAAAGAGAAATCCGGGCCCAAACTCCTCAAGACCTACAGGCAACACCATTGAGGCTCCCATCTCCTCATCGTTGAGGGCCACCCTATATGGCGCCTCAATGGCCACGGACTCAATCCTTGAAGCAGAGCCCTCAGGGGTGAGCACCCTGGTCTCTGTTTTCATCTTTACCATTGAGGCACTGTCTATCAAATCAGCCATACCACACCCCTGTCTCCATTATCTATCCTCTCCTGACCCACAGGAAGCTCGGCCAGGCCATCGGATAAGGCCATATCCATCAGTCGGCTCCTGCCACCAGGATGTTTCACATGAAACACACCATCCTTGATCTCAAGTTTCACATAAGCGAACTGTGTCCATTGAGAAACCCCTTTCATCTGGACGTGAAACGTCGCCGATACCCTGGCAGGAAAGGGATTCCTGTTTCCCATGAGCCGCTTTACTCCCGGCACCCCAAGAACAACTGCAGCCACATGGTTTGAAGGCGGTCCCCCAGGCAGGTTGATGATCAGCTTTTTTCCCCGCATCCCCATACATACCCCTTTCCCCGGGCCGATACGCACCCTTCTGAAGATCATCTCCACCCCGAGTTCTTCCATGGCCCGGACAGTAAAATCTTTATCTCCGTCCAAAACCCCTCCACAGGTGAGAATTACATCATATTCATCCAGCAACTGCTGAAAGCTCTGTTTCAGGGACTCCAGATTATCTTTGAACAGGACGGTTGTCGGATGAATGCCTGCCTTTTGGAGCTCTGCCCGCAGGGTTATCATGTTGCTGGCCGCTATCTGGCCTGGTCTTACCGGCTCTCCAGGCATAACGAGCTCACTGCCTACAGCGGCGATAACCACTTCGGGCAAACGGTACACCTGCACATGGCTAACTCCAGCTGCAGCAAGCAGCCCTATAGCAGGAGGTTCCAATCTTCTGCCCGCCTCCAAGAGTAACTCCCCCTCTTCTATATCCTCTCCCTTCCTGAGAATATTACGGCCAGAAAAGGCATCTGCCACCACCTGCACCGATCTCCCGGAACCATCCTGAACATCCCTGGTGAACTCAGCAGCAACAACTGCTGTAGCCCCTTTGGGCACCGGGGAACCGGTCATTATTCGGATAGCGGTCCCCGGTTCAAGATAAAGTCCTTCTGCAGATGCACCAGCGGTAACAGAGCCGGTAACACGAAGAGAAACCGGACTGGATGGAGATGCAGACTGTATATCCTCAGAAATCACAGCAAAACCATCCTTGAGCGAGGAGTCCACTGAAGGACAGCTGCTATGAGCAGCTACTGGACCAGCAAGCACCATTCCCGCAGCTTCATCAAGAGGCACAGAAACTGTCTTCAGCGGCTCAATTTCCATAATATGGCCCATGGCCTTGTCCAGGGATATGATCTCTTCATCTTTTCCGCGCATGAAATCTCCTGTTTCCTGTTTGAGTATATAGTGGCCTTCAGATTGAACAACATCCCAGGCTGCAAGACATATTCTTATAACCCCAGTGCTGAATCTGCAAACAAAAGGATACGGCCAAACCAACGGCAAAAACGAATTCTTTATTTGGGTCTCTGGTTTAGACAGCTCTTGGTACTGCAAAACGGTACAATCCATCAAAAAAAACAGACACACTTCATCTAATCAATCCTCTTTTCGCAAGGTTGCCACAGCTATAATCTGGGTTTATAGTGCGACTGCTTGTTAGGTTTTTCAAATTTTATACAGCAGGAACCCTCTTCACTGCACTAAAAGTTGCCGAGACCACAAGGTTTCTCAGGAATCTATTTTTTTGCCTATACCGGACAGTCCGGCGAAAACACCGAGGAGAGAAGATGAAAGCACTGATAGCTCTTGAAGATGGCCGCACCTTTCAGGGGCGTTCATTCACGGGTCCCGGCGAAGTCTCTGGTGAGATAGTCTTCAACACCAGCATGACCGGTTACCAGGAGATACTCACGGATCCATCCTACAAGGGTCAAATCGTTACC
The DNA here is from genome assembly GCA_026988585.1 of Deltaproteobacteria bacterium. Classification (GTDB taxonomy): domain Bacteria; phylum Desulfobacterota; class Dissulfuribacteria; order Dissulfuribacterales; family QOAL01; genus JALSKY01. The sequence continues at coordinate 5,613 of JALSKY010000211.1, read as the reverse complement.
ATGACATACCCCCTTATAGGGAACTATGGCGTAAACCAGGAAGATGAGGAGTCGCTCAATATCCACCTCAGCGGATTTGTGGTCAGGGAATATGAGGCAGACTACTCCAACTGGAGAGCCACCGGCGACCTGGCATCATATCTTCGTGAACGAAATGTTCTTGGCATAGAGGAGGTGGACACCAGGGCCCTGACCAGGCACATCCGTCTTGCAGGTGCAATGCGTGCAGTGATATCCACAGAAGACCTGGATCCTGTTTCCCTGCAGAAAAAGGCACTGGCCCTGCCAGGTCTAAAAGGGATGGACCTTGCTAACCAGGTCTCGTGCAAGAGGCCATATCTCTGGCAGCAAAACTGTCCTGTTCCCATTGAAGACGGTTCTGCCGGTTTTCTTGACAGGGAACAGGAGCGTTCAGGGGCAAAACATCGGATCACTGTTATTGATTGCGGTCTCAAGTTCAATCAGCTCAGGCTCTTTACACAAAGAGATTGCCAATGTGTAGTGTTTCCCTCTTCAGTTGATGCAGAGACTCTTCTGAAATCCAAACCTGACGGAATCTTTCTCTCCAACGGACCAGGTGATCCGGCTGCAGTTACCAATGTAATAGAGACGGTCAAAAGACTTCTCGGCAAGAAACCGATCTTTGGGATCTGCCTGGGTCATCAGATACTCAGCCTTGCCATGGGGGCCTCAACATACAAGCTCAAATTTGGCCACAGGGGAGCAAACCAACCGGTAAAGGACCTGAGCACAGGCAAGATAGAGATAACATCACAAAATCACGGTTTTGCAGTGGACCACTCCACCCTCCCCAAAGAGGTGGAAGTTACCCATATCAATCTCAATGACCAGACCGTTGAGGGTATCAGCCACAAGGAGATCCCTGCATTTTCTGTGCAATACCATCCTGAAAACGCTCCAGGCCCCCATGACTCCGAATACCTGTTCGATCGTTTCTTGGCCATGGTGAAAGAACAGAGCTAACCTGATAGACCAGACCATACAGGAAATCCAGATATGCCCAAAAGAACAGACATAAGCAAAATACTCATAATCGGATCAGGTCCAATTGTGATAGGACAGGCCTGTGAGTTTGATTACTCCGGCACCCAGGCCTGCAAGGCCCTGAAAGAGGAGGGATATGAGGTAGTTCTGGTCAACTCCAATCCTGCTACCATCATGACCGATCCGGAAACGGCCCACAGGACCTACATAGAACCCATTACTCCAGAAATCCTTGCCAAGATCATTGAAAAGGAGGGGCCGGATGCCCTGCTTCCCACCATAGGAGGGCAGACCGGGTTGAATACTGCCATAGCTGTTGCTGAAACAGGCCTTCTGGAAGATCTTGGCGTGGAGATGATAGGTGCCTCCAGAGAGGCCATTAAAAAGGCAGAAGACAGGGAGCTCTTCAGGGAGGCCATGAATAACATTGGCCTGGACATTCCGAAGAGCGTCATTGTCCGCTCCCTGGAGGCGGCAGAAGAGGCTGCTGCTGAGCTGGGTTTTCCCTTGATTGTCCGGCCAAGCTTCACCCTTGGAGGGTCAGGTGGCGGAATCGCTTACAACGTAGATGATCTGAGAACCATTTGCCACCAGGGGTTGGAACTCAGCATGATCCATGAGGTCATGTTGGAAGAGTCTGTTCTCGGCTGGAAGGAATATGAGCTGGAGGTGATGCGGGACCAGAAAGATAATGTAGTCATCATCTGCAGCATTGAAAACATAGATCCCATGGGAATCCATACTGGAGACAGTATCACCGTTGCCCCGGCCCAGACACTCTCTGACAGGGAATATCAAAAACTTCGCGATGCATCCCTGGCCATCATCCGGGAGATAGGTGTGGATACCGGTGGCTCCAATGTCCAGTTTGCAGTACATCCTGATACAGGAAAAATAGTGGTTGTGGAGATGAACCCCAGGGTTTCACGCTCATCAGCCCTGGCATCCAAGGCCACTGGTTTCCCCATTGCCAAGATAGCAGCAAAGCTTGCAGTAGGTTATAGCCTGGATGAGATCCCTAACGATATTACCCGGGAAACTATGGCCTCTTTTGAGCCCACCATAGATTATTGTGTAATAAAGATTCCGAGATGGACCTTTGAGAAATTTCCCGAGACCCAGGACTACCTCACCACCTCTATGAAGAGTGTTGGTGAAACCATGGCAATTGGCCGCACCTTCAGGGAGGCCTTGCAGAAAGGACTGAGATCCTTGGAGATAGGCAGGTTTGGCCTTGGGTTCGATGGCAAAGACCCCTGGAAGAAAGCAGAGGAGGAGTTATCGCAGGAACAGTTGGAGACCATGCTTAGGATCCCCAACTCCCAACGTATCTTTTATCTTCCTTATGCCTTGGATCGGGGATTCTCTATCCAGGAGATCTATGGGCTCACAGGAATCGATCCCTGGTTCATCCATCAGATTGACCGGATCAGAAAGATGGGAAACTCCATGTCAGGAATGGGTGAGAAACTCTTTGACCCGGAGACCCTTCGAACTCTCAAGCGAAACGGTTTTTCCGATTACCAGATAGCCAACCAGGCAGGAACAACAGAGGAAAAGGTGAGGCAGACAAGATTTGAAAAGGGGATCAATCCGGTTTTTAAACTGGTTGATACCTGTGCTGCAGAATTTGAGGCATATACCCCTTATTACTATTCCACCTATGAAGAGGAGAACGAGGCCAGGGCAAACAGTGTCCGCAAGGTAATGATACTCGGAGGAGGGCCCAACAGGATCGGCCAGGGAATAGAGTTCGACTACTGCTGTGTTCACGCATCCTATGCCCTGCAGGAAGAGGGCATAGAGAGTATCATGGTCAACTCCAATCCGGAAACGGTTTCTACTGATTACGACACATCAGACAAGCTCTATTTTGAGCCCCTTACCCTTGAAGATGTTCTCCACATTGCCAAAACCGAAAAACCGGATGGGGTGATAGTACAGTTTGGCGGGCAGACTCCTCTTAACCTTGCAGTAGCCCTGGAAAAGGCGGGCATTCCCATAATCGGCACAAGTCCTGCGAGCATAGACAAGGCTGAAGACAGGAAGAGCTTCCAGGAGATGCTGAACAAACTTGGGCTTGTACAGCCGGCTAACGGCACTGCCTTTACCTTGGAGCAGGCCCTGGAAATAGCCCAGGAGATAGGCTATCCCGTAGTTGTTCGTCCCTCCTATGTATTGGGGGGCAGGGCCATGAGAATAGTTTATGCCCCGGAAGGAATCCGGGAATTCATGGCAGAGGCCGTAGATGTCTCACAAGGCCATCCGGTCTTGATAGACAAGTTCCTGCAGGATGCAATAGAGATAGATGTGGATGCTATCTCTGATGGAAAACTTACAGTCATAGGCGGAATAATGGAGCACGTTGAGGAGGCAGGGATCCATTCTGGTGATTCTGCCTGTGTCCTGCCTCCCTGGCGACTCGGACAGGAGATGCTTGAACAGATATCTTCTGCCACCAAGGCCATGGCCAGGGAACTCAACGTAATCGGCCTCATGAATGTCCAGTATGCAGTCAAGGATGGACAGCTCTATGTGCTGGAGGTGAACCCCCGTGCATCCAGAACCGTTCCCTTTGTTAGCAAAGCTACGGGAATACCTCTGGCCAAGCTGGCAACCAAGGTAATGGTTGGCAGGAGCCTTAAAGATCTCGGATTCACAGAACAGCCCATGATAAAACATGTAGCTGTAAAGGAATCGGTCTTCCCCTTCAGAAAGTTTCCTGATGTAGATATTGTCCTTGGGCCAGAGATGAAATCCACTGGAGAGGTTATGGGCATCGATCAGACGGTAGGAATGGCCTTTGCCAAATCCCAGCTTGCTGCAGGACTTGACCTGCCAACCCAGGGCACCGCATTTCTCAGTGTCAAAAAGGGAGACAAGGGAGCCATCCTTGAGGTGGCGCAGATACTCGAAAGGGAAGGGTTCAGGATTATCGCCACCAGTGGAACAGCTGATTATTTCAACAGTCATGGAGTCAAGGCTGAAACAGTCCTGAAGGTCTCTGAAGGACGGCCCAGCATACTGGACCTGATGAAAAACGGTGAGGTCCACATTGTGATCAATACCCCTTCAGGCAAACCCCGATCCGTTTCTGATTCGTATCTCATAAGAAGAGCGGCCCTTGAATTGGAAATCCCATATTACACAACTGTAGCTGGGGCCAGGGCAGCCGCCCACGCAATTGAAGCCCTGAAAAGAGAGAAGATGGATGTTAAACCGATTCAGGATTATCTAAAGCGTGATGCATAATAATGGAGAGAATTTCAACATGAACTCAATATTCTGGATCCAGCACCAGATACCCTTTACCCTCTTGATTGATAAGAGATTGTGATATTCTTTTTATGGGACTTTAGAGAAAACCATATCAAACTAAATGGGAATGAAAATGTGCACCCCAATAATAAAAGACCTCTCTGATCCCCTTTACAGGAACGCCCTTTGCCCTCCGGACCGGTACCATCTGCTTACAAACTATTCAGGCGGTCCGAGAGAAGAGTGTGGCATATTTGGTGTCTATGGCCACCCCGATGCGGCCAAGCTTACCTTTTTCGGCCTCTATGCCCTGCAACACAGAGGTCAGGAATCCGCCGGTATAGCCACATCTGATGGAACCACAATTCTGGACCACAAGGCTATGGGGCTGGTAAACGATGTATTCAATGAAAATGCCCTGCGGGCCCTGAAAGGAAGCCTTGCAATAGGCCATGTACGTTACTCTACCACAGGCTCCTCCATTCTCCAGAATGCACAGCCATTCTGTGTAACCCATGCAGGCAGGGGAATAGCAGTTGCTCACAACGGGAACCTGGTGAATGCCCACAAAATCAGGGCGGAGCTTGAGCAGGAAGGCTCCATATTCCAAACCACCATGGACAGTGAGATTATTGTCCACCTGCTGGCCAAGGCATGCCACAGCGGCCTGCGGGATGCAATCGTCAAGACAATGCACCGGATCCGCGGGGCATACTCTGTAGTGATGCTGACTCCTGACTCCCTTATCGGATTCAGGGACCCCTTGGGATTCAGACCTCTCTGCATAGGAAGATTGCCTGATGGAGCTTACGTCCTTGCCTCTGAAACCTGTGCCCTGGATCTTATTCAGGCAGAATTCGTTCGCAATGTGGAGCGGGGCGAGATCGTTATCATCGACAAAAACGGGCTTCATTCCTTTATAGCACTCCAGTCCAGGAGACGCGCAAACTGTATATTTGAATTCATCTATTTTGCCAGGCCTGACAGCAATATATATGGTCTCAATGTATATGAGTTCCGAAAAAGGCTCGGTGCTGCCCTGACCAAGGAGACCACCGTTAAGGGTGATTTCGTCATGCCTTTTCCTGATTCGGGTAACTACGCTGCTGTAGGTTATGCCCAGGCATCGGGGCTTCCCCTGGAACTTGCAGTCATAAGAAACCATTATGTGGGCCGAACCTTTATACAGCCCAGTCAGTCCATGAGGGATTTCGGGGTCAGGGTAAAGCTGAATCCGGTCAAAGAGATCCTCAGGGGCAGGGATGTGGTTATAATGGAGGACTCAATCATTCGTGGCACCACCAGCCGAACCAGGATAAAGGCGATCAGGGATGCAGGTGCACGAAATAT
>JALSKY010000210.1 GCA_026988585.1 Deltaproteobacteria bacterium | reverse complement strand
ATATCCTACAAACTGACATCATACAGATTTCTCAATAGGCAACGAGAAAGGCCATAGGGAAGCCATCAGCCTCCAACTTCCATTCAAACGCCCTTGCATCGGAAAGCAAGGAAGGGGCCTTCACCTGAACCCTGAAAAAACGCCTGGCATCTATAACCACCGGCAGCACCCTTACGTCTCCATATTTGCCCTGAAGCCGTGCCTGAAGCCTGACTGCATTGGACCTGCTGGTGAACGCCCCTACCTGCACATAAAAATTGCCATGCTTCAGATCCGGCCTCTTGACATATACGATCCTGTTTCCAGAAGACCTGCTTATCTCCGCCAGGGCAGTAACCCTCACCTTGGTAGTCCCTGAACCCATCATGCCGATACGCCTGGCTGCCTCGCGGCTCAAATCAATTATTCTTCCCTTTACAAAGGGTCCCCTGTCATTGATTCTCACCACCACCTCCCTGCCATTTGACAGATTCTTCACCCTAACCAGGGTATTCATTGGAAGTATCTTGTGGGCAGCCGTCATGGCATGCATGTTGTATCGCTCGCCATTTGCCGTCCTTTTCCCATGAAAACCTGGACCATACCAGGAGGCATAACCCACCTCATCATAACCGATGGCAGTTGGCAGGGGATAATATCTCTTCCCGCCGATGGAGTAGGGCTTCTGAGTCCCCTTGGCGGGTTTCGCAGAGGAGGGCCATGGATGCGACGGAACAGGGATCTCGGTTTTACCACAAGCTGACAGGGAAAATGACACCCCCAACCATAACAGAAAGGGCAGGAAACCCTGTTTCAGGGTATGGATTTTTCCAGGATGTTGGAGTTTATTTATCATGGAAAACTTAAAAAACTTCTGGTGAACAAACCGGTCCACTCTCTTTGCCACGCCGGACATCCAGTCAATCCAACTCAATCCCATGAGATACACCAGCGGAGGGATCACTCTGATAGAGATGGATCAACGGAACAAAACAGGTTATTATGTCAAAATAGCCTACTATTCAATGTAACACTACTTTTCAGATGAACCAAAGGGATATAACTCGCTAAACGTACACAAAGCAAGACTCATGCCTGAATCATTAACAGATCCTAACCAGGAATTCATCTACCTGGACTATAATGCAACCACGCCTGTATGCATAGAGGCAGTAAAGGCTGCAGTAACAGCCATGGAAAAGGGTTGGGCAAATCCCAGCAGCAACCATCTGCTTGGCCGGCAGGCCCGGGCCCTTCTGGACCATGCCCGTGCCCAGGTTGCAGATCTAATCAATGCCAGAGAGTCAGAGATCCTGTTCACCAGCGGCGGCACAGAATCCAACAACCTGGCCATCATTGGTGCGGCAAAGGCCAACCGGGAGAAAGGCCGTCACATCATCACATCCTCCATAGAACATCCATCTGTCAGCAAGGTAATGGATGCACTGGCACAACAGGGCTGGGATATCTCAAGAGTGGCGGTGGATCAGGATGGCAGAGTAATAAAAGAGGAGTTCCGGCAGGCCCTGAGAGAAGATACTGTCCTGTGCTCCATCATGCTGGCCAACAATGAGACCGGGGCCATCCAACCCATCAGGGAACTGGCACAGATAGCCAGGTCCAGGGGGGTACTCTTCCACACAGAT
>JALSKY010000209.1 GCA_026988585.1 Deltaproteobacteria bacterium | reverse complement strand
GGCAGAGACAGCATGAGGCCATAACCGTCCAGGGCGTACTGGAAGGTGCCATAGAAAAGATCCTTGGAGAAAAGATATCCCTGCTGGCATCAGGCCGAACCGATGCCGGAGTACATGCTTTGGGACAGGTGGCAGGGTTCAGGACATGCAGCAAGATCCCCATAGACGGACTCAAAAGGGGGTTGAACGCGATCCTGCCAGATGATATTTCGATCCTGCATGCAGAGGAGGCCCCTGAACAGTGGCATCCCATTGGCAGTGTCAAATCCAAGATCTATCGTTATGAAATCATTACCAGTCCTGTAAAACTGCCACTATTCAAGGACAGGGCATGGCTCATCAAATATCCTTTGAACATAGATGGGATGAAGGCAGCTGCTGAGATACTCCTTGGCACACATGACTTCAGCTGTTTCAGGGCATCAGGCTCCAGTGCCTCCCACAGTGTACGCACCATCTTCCATATCCATATTGAAAGCAGACCGATAAAGGAGTATCCAGAGCAGGAAATAACCATGGTTACCATCACCGTGGAGGCTGACGGGTTTCTCAGATATATGGTACGCAACATATCCGGACTGCTTGTCGATGTAGGGCTCCAGAGGCGATCTACAACCGAAGTCTCTTCCATCTTGGAATCCAGGGACAGACGAATGTCCAGCCCTACAGCTCCTGCTTGCGGCCTCTACCTGGTAAGGGTAATCTACTGACAGGGATGAGATGAGGGGGCAAGGTCCATTCCCTCTCTTCTCTCAAAAAAGGAAAAGCGAGGAGAGCAAAATGGCAAAGGTACCGTCACTGGCAGACAGGGTAAAGAATCTGAAACCCTCCCCTACCCTTGCAGTGGATGCAAAGGCAAAGGCCCTCAAGGCCCAGGGTGAAGACATTGTCAATCTGTCCGCAGGGGAGCCGGACTTCGACACTCCGGATCATGTCAAGGAGGCCGCCATTCAGGCCATCAGGGATGGATTCACCAAATACACGGCAGTTGGGGGGATCCCGGAACTGAAGGATGCCATAGCAGCCAAGCTGAAACGGGATTACGGCATGGAATACGCCCCGGAACAGATAGTGGCATCAACTGGCGGGAAACAGTGTCTCTACAACATAGCCCAGGCAATACTGAATCCTGGAGACGAGGTGATCGTGCCTGTCCCTTACTGGGTCTCCTATCCTGCCATAATCGAGCTGGCCGGGGGAATTCCCATCTACTTAGAATCCAGGGCAGAAGAAAACTTCGCCATAGATATGGATCTGCTAAGGTCCAAAATTACTGACCGTACCAAGGCCATGATCCTGAACAGCCCGTCCAATCCTACTGGCGCTGTTTATTCCGGTGAGGATCTCCAGGCCATTGCCGAACTGGCCATGGAAAGGGGATTTTTTGTGATCACCGATGATATCTATGATGAGATCAGGTTTGATGGCAAAGGGCCGGAGAATATCCTGACCTTCTCTCCAGAGGCAAAGGAAAATGTGATAATAGCCAACGGTGTCTCCAAGACCTACGCAATGACCGGGTGGAGAATCGGCTACATGGCTGGCCCTGCAGACCTGGTAAAGGCCTGCACCAAGATTCAGAGCCAGAGTACATCCAACCCCAACTCCATCGCGCAGAAGGCTGCTGCTGCAGCCCTGGCCGGACCTCAAGAGTGTGTAAAAACCATGGTAGGGGCTTTCAAGGAACGGGGAACATATATGTTCAACAGGCTGGAAGCCATGGATGGGATAAAATGTGTGCCTCCCCAGGGCGCATTCTATGTCTTTCCTGATGTATCTGCCTATTATGGCAAAAAGGCAGGAGACAAGGCCATATCAGGCTCTCTCGATATGGCGGATTACCTGCTCGAAACAGCCAAGATCGCTTGCGTTCCAGGGATCGCCTTTGGGGCGGACCAGTTCATCCGCTTCTCATACGCAACAGATATAAAGGTGCTGGAAGAGGGGCTGAACAGATTTGAAAAGGCATTGTCTGAACTGGGCTGATCAAAAAAACAATTAACCACCTACGTCGTTAGACACGCAGAGACAAAACCGGACGAAACACCTTCTTCCCTGTCGGGCTCCACAGGGAAGGAGCACAGGAAACCCATCAACAAGCCTTATCAGGGTGTTCCCCAGGGCCTTTTAACCCGCCAATCTGCAGGTGGAAGGTGTCTCTGTCTGTATCTGTCACGCGATAGCGGGTGGCTAAAAAAAACAAAAAGGGCGGGACCATTGCTGGTACCGCCCTGTGGCATTTCAAGCTGAAAAAATTACCGGTAACCTTAACTTATTCCCAGTTCCTTCTCCTTCTCGGCTACCAGCAACCTGGTCTTCACAGCTGTATCCGGAGTAAGACTCATGGAGTCAATTCCACACTCCACAAGGAATGCAGCAAAATCCGGAAAATCACTAGGGGCCTGGCCACAAATACCAATCTTTCTACCTCTCTCCTTGGCTACAGTAATGACTTGACGAACCATCCTTTTTACAGCCTCGTTTCGCTCGTCATAGATATGGGATACCAGCTCGGAATCCCTGTCCAAACCAAGGGTCAACTGGGTCAAGTCATTTGAACCGATGGAAAATCCATCAAACACGTCTGAAAACTGATCGGCAAGGATTACATTGGCAGGAATCTCACACATCACATAGATCTCCAGACCGTTCTCTCCCTGCTTCAGCCCATATTTCTCCATGATGCCCACCACCTTTTTTCCTTCATCCACTGTACGGCAGAAGGGGATCATGGACTTGACATTTCTGAGCCCCATCTCATCCCTGACCTTCTTGAAGGCTGCACACTCAAGGGCAAATGCCGGCTCGAAGTTTGGTGCATAGTAGCGGGATGCACCTCTCCAGCCGATCATGGGATTGTGTTCCTCTGGCTCATAGATCTGTCCGCCTATCAGGTTGGCATATTCATTACTCTTGAAATCAGAGAGACGGACAATAACATCCTTGGGGTAGAACCCTGCAGCGATGGTTGCTATTCCCTGGGCCAAAGTGTCTGTAAAAAACTGTGCCTTGTCCTTGTAGTGAGGGGTCTTTTCATCTATGGCTTCAACTATCTCACGTATCTGGGGGTCTGAGTCAGCCTTGGCCTTGAGCTCATCATAATGGAGCAGGGCCAGTGGATGGATACCTATGTGTGAATTGATTACGAACTCCAGCCTTGCAAGCCCAACCCCGTCATTAGGGATCTGACCCTGGGCAAAGGCCTGTTCAGGGATACCAACATTCATCATTATCTTGGTCCTGGTCTTGGGAACATTGGTGAAATCTATCCTCTCCACCTCATATTTCAGAATGCCCTCATAGACCCGGCCCTCTTCACCCTCGCAGCAGGAGACAGTAACATCCTGACCTGTCTTGAGGATTTCAGTACCGTTCTCAGTACCAACGATACAGGGTATGCCTAACTCACGTGACACAATGGCTGCATGACAGGTACGACCGCCCCTATTTGTAACAATAGCTGCAGCGATCTTCATGATGGGTTCCCAGTCAGGATCTGTCATATCCGTCACCAGGACCTCTCCCTCATTGAAGGAGGTTATCTCGCTGGCATCCTGGATGACATGCACCTTGCCCTCGCCTACCTTGGCGCCGACTGCCTTACCGGTTACCAGTACCTCACTCTTTTCAAGGAGCTTGTAGGTCTCCATGAAATTCTGGTCTCGCTGTGAATGCACTGTTTCCGGACGGGCCTGAACGATGTAGAGTTCGCCAGTGCCGACCTCCTTGCCGTCACCATCCTTGGCCCATTCTATATCCATCTGTTTCTTATAATGCTCCTCAATGATACAGGCCCATTTTGCCAGGGTCAGCAGTTCATCATCACTGAGCACAAAACTGTTCCGCTCTTCAGGAGTAGTCTCAATATTTGTAACAGGCTCCTTGGGATCGTCAGTATAGATCATCTTCTTCTGCTTGAGCCCAAGTTTCTTGGATACAATGGGACGGAAACCCTCCTTGAGCGTGGGTTTAAACACATAGAACTCATCCGGATTGACAGCACCCTGGACCACATTCTCTCCAAGCCCCCAGGCCCCTGTGATATAGACCACGTCAGTAAAACCACTCTCGGTATCCATAGTGAACATGACACCTGAGCTGGCACTGTCGCTCCTGATCATTTTCTGCACTGCAATCGAGAGATATACGTCAAAATGCCCGAACCCCTTGTCATGCCTGTAAGAGATGGCCCTGTTGGTGAACAGGCTTGCAAAACAGCGATGACATGCATCTATCAGGGCCTCTGTGCCGGTAATGTTGAGATAGGTGTCCTGCTGGCCAGCAAACGAGGCATCAGGAAGATCCTCTGCAGTTGCTGAGGAACGCACAGCTACATCCACATTGGGACCGTACTGCTCCTCCATCTTGCGGTAGGCCTCGATAATCGCCTGTTCCAGATCATCGGGAAACTTGGCGTTTAGAATAATCTCCCTTACCTTCTGCCCCCTTTTCTGCAGATCCTCTATGTTGTGGGTATCCAGGCCCTCCAGCACATCCTTGATGGCCTGTTCGATTCCTCCCTCCCTCAACAGATGCTTGTAGGCCTCGGCAGTAATTGCAAAACCGTTGGGTACCTTGACCCCCTTGCCGGTGAGGTGCTTATACATCTCACCAAGGGAGGCATTTTTACCACCTACCATTGGCACATCTTCAATCCCTATCTCGTCGAACCACAAAATAAACGGCTTGTCACTCATTACCGACAACCTCCTCTAAGATTATGCTGCCATTTTTTTCACCCATCTCCTGAATGAATACGGGTTCATTTATTGTTTAGCAACATTGTTAGAATTTGGCAATGTTAAAGATGAACTTTTTTGCATTAAGAAAAAATAAACAGAGACTGGCTGTTTTTACAGAAAAACAAGGGGGAAAAAAGACTATCTCAATCTATGTCCATGCCATGAAGAATCGCAGAGAAAATGAACATGGAATTGCTGAGAGTAAATTCATTAAGCCGTTGAACGATTGAACCATTTCTTCAATAAATATGATTCAGTCGCCAACTAATCCGGCTCGTGACAGGAGACAAAAAATGCCCTTGAGGGCCATCCCAGAGGAGGCACACTCCATCTTTATCCACCGCAAAACAGAGACGATCTTCACCATATAGGGTCGGCTCATATCTTCTCCAGCTCTTGGGTACTGATCCGTTTCTGCTTGTTTCTGTAGATATCCGGGTCCACATGGTGTTTCTGGAGCAGCTTGTAAAAATCAGCCCTGTAATATCCGGCATGTTTTGCTGCCATGGAGACGTTGCCCTTGGCAAAGGACATTATCTGTTCCAGGTATTCCTTGGTGAACTGAAACCTGGCATCCTTGAGGGAAGGCAGACTTGATATACCCAGAAAAGAAGCAAGCTGTGTAGATTCCAGAAGATCAGAAGTGATAATATCCCGTTGACAGATAGCCACGAGATAGTTGACAATATTCTTGAGCTCTCTGACATTGCCAGGCCAATCATACCGGCAGAAGGCATTAACCACATCAGACTCCACCCACCTGATGGTCTTGTCCATCTTCCTGGTGGCCTGGTTGAGAAAATGACCCAGCAACAGGGGAATATCCTCCTTTCTCTCTCTCAACGGCGGGAGCTCAAGGGGGGCAACCTGTACCCTATAGAACAGGTCCTGCCGGAACTGACCATCATCCACCAGCTTTCGCAAGTCCTTGTTTGTGGCAACGATCAGTCTGATATCCACCTTTCTAACCGTATCCGAGCCAAGGGGCTTGACCTCTCCGGTTTCCAGGACCCTCAGGAGCTTTACCTGCATGGACTCATCCATCTCTCCTATCTCATCCAGAAACAGGGTACCTCCGTCTGCTGACTGAAACACTCCGCTCTTCGTTCCTACTGCCGATGTAAAGGCCCCCTTAACATGTCCAAAAAGTTCATCCTCCAACATGGATTCAGGGACGGCAGCACAGTTGATGGCCACGAAGGGTCCCTGATTCCTCTTGGAATGGAGATGAACTGCCCTGGCAGCAAGCTCCTTGCCTGTACCTGACTCCCCTGTAATACTGATGGCAATGTCTGTTGGAGCCATCTGGACTATCTGTCTGAAGAGGGCTTTCATCTTCGGACTTTTGCCTATGATCCCGGCAAACTGGTGCCCTCCCTCCATCATGCTCTCGAAATCATGAACCTTTTTAAGGAGGTTCCGTTTTTCCAGTGCCTGTTGGATCTTTACCTCCAGTTCCTTATGGTCAACAGGCTTGGTCACATAGGAAAAGGCCCCGGCCTTGATGGCATCCACGGCCTGATCAATGGTGCCGTAGGCAGTAAAAATAATGGTCTGTATATATGGATCGTGCTCAAGGCATTTCTCCATGAGCTGGCGTCCTGTCAATTTATCCATCCGCTGATCTGTGAGCAGAAGATCTATGGTCTCATCCTCTCTGAACTTCGCCAGGGCATCTTCAGGATCATTGCAGACGACCACCCGGTACCCCAGCAGATCCAGACGCATCTTCATCACATCGGTAATATCCTTCTCATCATCCACCAGCAGTATGGTACCTTTACTGCCCTCTTTCTCGTGCTGATTGTTGTGGTTATTTTGAGTTTCTCTGACCATTTTTTTATTTTTTAATTGTATCCGTCCTTTTTCTTGTATAAAAACAAGAGCAGATCATGAAAAGAGCTACTGTCACAATATACCAAAAGCTTCTGGCAGGCTATCTTATTTTGCTGGCAACCCTTCTGTTGCCATGCCTCTTCTCCATCTATTCCATCTACAAGCTGGAACAGACCATCTCCCGGTTTCAATCAGAAACCCTGGAGATATCCAAGGCCATAGAGAGTGCCAGGAGCCAGATCCCTACACTGCAGGCAGAGGCCAGGCGGCTTACGGTTCTGCACAAACAGGATTCAGTCGAACTCATCATTCCACTGCTAACTGAACTGGAAACAGAACTGGATCCTGATGTGATCAAGGGGCCTCCTGAACTTAAAGAGACCTTCCTGGAATTTCAGCGCACCCTGTCCCGTTTCCGTGAGCTGGTACAGGATGTGGCAATATCTCTGGGCACCCTGGATCCAAGTCTGCCCAGCCTTGCAGATGAACTCAGGGAACAGGAGATAAAGCAGCTCAGCACACACCTGCTATCCCTGCTTTCCAAGGCAGAGCTCATAAAGAAAAAGGAGCTCCAGAGACGTTCTAAATATCTGCAGTCCCTCATACGACATATAGAGGAGGTCACCATCATCCTGCTGGCAGTGGCGTTCCTGATAGCACTTATCGCCCCCTGGCTCCTGGCACGCACCATAAAACGCCCCATTGAAAAGCTTCAACAGGGAACCAAAGCCATAGGACAGGGTAACTTCGATCACACCATACCCATAACCAGTCAGGATGAATTTGGCCGTCTTGCAGACTCTTTCAATGAGATGGCCCGCAGGCTCAAGGAGTTAGACAGGCTCAAATCCGACTTTATAGCTGTGGCCAGCCACGAGCTTAAAACACCGCTGGCTGCCATGATGGAGGCATCCAAACTGCTGTCAGAACCTGCAATAGGCCCACTGAACCCCAAACAGGAAAAACTGGTTGGGGTACTCAACAAGAGCATGCGGCGGTTCAAGTCCCTCATCGAGGAGCTACTGGATCTCTCCAAGCTCCAGGCCGGGCTTATCCAGGTTGAAAAAGAAAGACACCTGATAGGCAATATCATCCAAGAGGCTGTTGACACCGTACGCCCTGGAGCTGAAGCCAAATCAATGCAAATATCGGTCCAGTTCCAGAATCCTGGTACGGAAGAGGATAAGATAGTTGTGGACAGGAAACGGTTTCTCAGGGTACTCATCAACCTGTTGGACAATGCAGTCAAATTCAGTGAGCCAGGAGGTTCTGTAGTCTTATCCATACAGAAAAGAGAAGAAAAAGCACGAAAAAGGAGAAGCAGGAGCAACAAGACTCTTCTTCAGTTGACGGTAGTTGATCAGGGGCCCGGCATTCCCTCAAATGAGCAGGAGCAGGTCTTTGAAAAGTTTTACCAAGTCCATGATATGCAGAAGCAGAGTGGCAGCGGCCTGGGCCTTGCCATTGCCAGAGAGATCATAACAGCACATGGAGGAAAGATTTGGATAGAGAGTCCACCACCAGACAAGATAGCCATAACCAAGGGAAAAGGGACAGCCATCTTCATAGAGTTGCCTTGGTCTTAGCCCTGCTGATACCGATCATCGGGCTGGGGGCATGTATTCATGAACCACCGCCGCCAGTGGAAGTAGAGTGTCCAAATACAGATGAAGAGTTTGCCGACATTGGAGACGATTATCTCTATGACAGTGAAGAGGCTGCATTACTGCAGTTAGAGGCTCTGGCAGAAGAGCCTGTCTTCAGATGCAGGGCTGCATTCTATCTCTTCTTCCTGGACAGAAAAAAAAGGGATCATTGGGCTCAGATCCTGGAAGAACCACTCTGTATGGAAACGGCAGGGCTGGAACGGGCCATTGTGATGCAGCATAAAAAAACGGCTTCATATTTCAGCCAGTGCAGAAAGGACCGGAAATGGCTGAGACACCAGCTCAAAAGGTGCAGGAGCAAGCTTACAGACCTTAAAAAAGAGAATGAGAAGCTGAACTTTGAGATAAAGAAGCTGGAGGAGATACACAGGGAGACAGAACGGCTGAGGCTGGAGAAATAATCTGAAAGCGGGGCTATCTATTCAGGTCCTTATCCTGCATAGAGACCTTTCCCTTTCTCACAGATATCCTCTCAACGATCTTGCGATAATAGACCTGGTCAGCCTCCAGGTTCAGAGGCCTGCTCCTGAGCATGTTCGCCTTGGTGATCAGGAGGTTCAGTTTCTTAACCTGCTGATACCTGATACGCTCATCTTCAAGATGGCTCAGGAGATCCACGGTCTCCCTTATCTCCTGTTCTGTCTCAAGTTCAGGGGGCAGGAATCCCGCATTCTTCAGGATCTTGTACGCCATTCGAAGATCTGCAGGGATCCAGGAATCGTCCTCATACTTCAGGGGTTTGCCCTTGCCCTGGATGTTGTCCAGTTCTCCCCGCTCCATGGCCTCCCGGATCCGTCTCTCCGCTATGATTTCAAGACAGTTGAACATGTTCTTTTCCACCGGAATCCTGTAAAAGATTTATCCCCAGACTGCACAATAAGAGTATATCAGTATATCAAAACCGCTGCATTAGTCCAGGCCTCATCCCTTGGTGACAGTTCCAACAGAACATATCTCATGGAGAGCGGGGTTGAATTCCATCTTGACATTTTATACGCATTGCGTATGATAAAATCAAGCAGAAAAATCATGCACAGGAGCGGTATTGAAAGCTGCTGAACTCAAAAAAATACGGAAAAAACTTGGTTTCAGTATCAAGGAGATGAGCCAGATACTGGAAACCCCCTACAGAACATATCAGGACTGGGAACTTGGAAACCGCAGGATTCCAGGGATATGTGAAGTAGCAGTATATTGTCTGCTCTCCAGCAAGAAGGCACTTAAAGCCAGGAGAAAGAGATTCAAAAAAGAGAGAAAGGAGGTCTTCATTATGGGACGCGAAATTGTACTGTTTGAAACGGAAGAGAGGAAAAGCTCTGCAGAGATTGCGGCATTCCTGAGGGCACTGGCAGACAAGCTGGAATCGGGGAAGATGGTGCTCAGGTCCGGGGCAAAGGAGATCATCCTGGAACTGCCCAAAAACCTTGTACTTGAGATCAAGGTTGAAGAAGAGGCCAAAAAGGGCAGGACCAAAAGGAGCCTTGAAGTAGAGATGGAATGGTTCATAGGAGAGGAATCCGGTGGCGGAGAGGGTGTTGAGATAGCCTGATCCCCCAAGACTGAAATTCAAAAAAACCATTGAATCAACCACCTGCTCCCCTTGACAAATAGACACAAAAAACGGACTAAAACAAAAGAGGCTGCTGTTCCCTGGCGGACTCACCTGGCGGACTCACCTGGGAAGAGCAGCCATGGAAAAATCCATTTCCATACCTGTATCACCACTGGCCTCAAGACAATACGGCGCAAAAGAAGACCAGGTTCCAGGTCGCTTAAAAGATCACTATTTACGGTAAAGGGGGATTTTTCTATCTTTTCTTTATAGGTTATAACCACGCATAGCCTGCAGAGAAATGGAACTGGATTATGCTGCTTGCGCGTTTTGCAGAGGATAGGTCTATCCCCAAAAAGGATCTCACTACTAACCTGTTCGACCAAGACTATTTTGCCAGCCCTTTGAGACTGGGTAGTTTGGGATAGATGAAGGCAATAGCCAGAAATAGCAAGGCAGCCCTTATGCCTGCAGATGAAAAAGGGGTTACTCTTTCATGGCTCTGGATAGGCACATGGAGCATGGGTGGCGAGGGCTTTGGGCCTCATGACCTGAAGCTTTCACTCCAGACCCTTGAAGCAGCCTATGAGACGGGAATCCGCCACTTCGATACCGCAGGGTTCTATGCCCAGGGCCGATCTGAAGAGCTGCTGAAGAAGGCATTTGGCGGAAACAGGCGGAGCAAGGTCTTCATCTCCAGCAAGGGGGGGCTGTGGAGAGAGGGGAGAAGGGTCTGGCACGATGCAAGGCCCGAGGCCCTGAAAAAGGCCCTTTACCAGGCCCTTGAACGGCTTGGAGCAGACTATATCGATCTTTTTCAACTACATTGGCCAGACCCAAAAGTGCCCTTAGATGAATCAATAGGTGCCCTGCAGCAACTAAGGGACCAAGGCCTGATCAGGTTTTGGGGTGCAGGGAACCTGACCGCAGAACAGGTGAAAAGATTCATTGCGCCCGAGGGGACCATGCCGCACCAGGTCCATTTCAACCCGATCCATAGAGACGGGCTTGCAATTCTCAAGGCAGGCCGGGATTGTGACAGGTGCATAAACTGCATCATATCCCCCTTTGAACAGGGGCTTCTCACATCTTCCAGATTGCTTGAAAAGGAACTTGGCAAAAAGGATGTAAGAAACCGAAACCCATATTTCAAAAGCGCCTTTGCAAAAAAGCTGGCCTCAGAGCTCTTTTCCAGATGCAGCCAGCAGGGGGTCTCGCCTGCTGCCGCCGTTCTTGCCTGGATAATAGAACACCAAGAGGTGGATATAGTCATCCCAGGACCAAGGCGGCCCGAGCACCTTGAACCTATCCGCACCATTGCCAGGGCCCGGGAGATGGAGAGCTTGGCCCGCCCTGTAAAGGATGCCATTCATGCCGTCCATACCGAAAATCTCTGATTCCCAAAGACTGGCAGAAATCTACAAGGAGCTCAAAGCCCCATCAGACAGCGGCGACAGACCAGGTATCAGGTTTGCCAAGGCCCTTATCCTGTTAGAGCAGGGGATAGAGAGGCTTTCAGCCCTCAGTATCGATATCGCTGACACAAGGGCCGCAATGAGAGAGATAGACCAGCAGCTCTTTACCGTCTATATGTCCCTAAAGGAATAAGTCTTTTGACTGGATCAAGAAAAACATAGGACGTCTTACAAAGAAGGCAAAAAACCTGTTATGGTTCGGGAAATTAACCACCCGCTTAGTTTGACAACCACAGACAAAGGCAGAGGAGAACAAAAAGGGAGGCATGATAAAAAAACCGGTTCAACTGATGGAAGCCATAAGAAGCCGGGCAGTTGCGGCAATGATCCCTGTAGGGTTTGCCTCAGGGCTGCCCCTTGCCCTTAGCGGCGGAACGCTTCAGGCCTGGCTCACAGTGGCAGGAGTGGACATCCGCACCATTGGCCTCTTCTCCCTGGTCGGCCTGCCATACACATTGAAATTTCTCTGGTCTCCGCTGATAGACCGCTTCACCCTCCCTGTGCTGGGACGGAGGAGGGGCTGGATCCTTGCCTTTCAGATCCT
>JALSKY010000208.1 GCA_026988585.1 Deltaproteobacteria bacterium | reverse complement strand
TGGCTGGATTCCGCAAAGGGCTCTGGGTAATAAAACACCCATAGACGCCCTGAAACAATGGCAACAAAAACGTCCTAACCTCTTTAAAAAATCGGTATATAATCTTGCGGGTCCTGACAACTACTGAATACCAGGATATCAATCTCATGGATGGCACAACTTATTCCTACAGGTTGCGCGCCAGAAATGTCTTCGGATTTTCCGATTACTCAAATACAGTGGAGGTAACTACTCCAAAAGATACAAGAGTCAAGGCCCGTTTCATACAGGGCATGGATGGATATGATGGAACAGTCGATCTGGAGATAAGGAGTTCCTCTCCAGATTCAGTTTTCGATGGCGCAGATACCATGACAGTTGATATGAACGACGGCGGGATTGTGCATGGCCTGCTCAGATTCAGAAACATTTTCGGCAGTAATGATGGCCAGGTGCCTCCTGATGCAGAGATCGAGAAGGCGGAGATAAGGATCTATACCACAGGCTCTACAGGAGAGGATATCTCCTTTTACACCATGCTGACTGACTGGCCTGTCAGTTGTACCTGGAACATGTTGGGAGGAGATGGCATCTCACCTGATGGGAGTGAGGCCTCTTCATCACCGGTCTTTGTGCTCGAATCCCCATCCCGCGGCCAATATCACTATGTTGATGTAACAGAGAGCGTTAAGGCAGTTCAGCAGGGAGCAGGTAATTACGGCTGGGGTATGATCAACAGCGGCACTGACGGTTGGGACTTTGCCACCAGTGAGAACTCTATCCAGGAGCATCGCCCCATGCTCACAGTGTATTATCGGTTGTCAGGAGACCTGAACCGGGATGGCAAGATAGACCGGGCGGATGTAAGGATTATCAGGCGCTATCTCAGGAAGGATCTATCCCAGTGTCCTGAATGTGATATGGATGGAGATGGGAGAATAACAGTAATGGATGCCCGCAAGATAGTCCTTCGCTGTACATATCCACGTTGCATGAGCAGTAAGCCATAGAGATCCTGTCCGTTTGAATAGCCTGCCATGGTGCAGGCAGGGAAGGGGGGCCAAAAGGTCCCCCTTTTTTTGTAAAGAGATAGTTGCTGTCATTCCTGTTGCAGGTCTATTTCTGAAACAAACCTGTATTTTTTGAATGGGGTTGCTATAATGGCCTTTCAAAAAAAACAAGGCAGAATAATATCATGAAAAAACTGGTAGCTTCGCGAATGGAACGCTGTATAGGTTGTCACGCCTGTTCCATGGCCTGCTCCATGCATGTTTACAGGTCTCTTTCATGGCTCTCTGCCGGGATACGCATACGATCCACCGGGGGGCTTTCCACTGGGTTTGAGGCCAGTCACTGCATGGCTTGCATGGAGGCACCATGTTCCTCTGCGTGTCCAACAGGAGCCCTGGAAAAACGGAAGGGGGGCGGTGTCAGGGTGAAACGAGATCTCTGTATAGGCTGCGGCGATTGTGCCCCTGCCTGTCCAATCAATGCGATATATCTCGATCACGATTCCAGGCCATATATTTGTATCCATTGCGGCAGGTGTGTGGACTATTGTCCCCATGATTGTCTTGAGTTGGTAGAGGTAAAATGAGAGATAGATCCAAGTTCAGAGTTATGGTTGTGGATTTGGGCCTGCGCAAGGGCCATATCCAGGAGTTTGAGGGCAGGGATACCCATGTTGGAGGAACCGGGCTTGCATCCCTGCTCTATGACAAATTTGGCCTGTTCCATGAGCCGTGGGATCATCCTGATCAGCCCTTTATCCTTGCCACCGGGCCCTTGACCGGGCTCTTCCCCCTGATGAGCAAGACCGTCTCCGCATTCAGGTCCCCCTATCATGATCAGTACACAGAGAGCCATGCAGGCGGCAGAAGCGCCCTTGCCATACGCTATTCCGGCCTTGATGCCATTGTGATAACAGGAAGGGCGGAGAGGCTGACCTGTGTGGTAATAGGCCAGGGAAGGTTAGAGTTCAAGGATGCAGACTATCTCAGGGATTTCGATGTGCTGAAGACCGGCAAGATTGTGCGCTCAATGCTTTCTTCATCCAGGGGACACAGAAGTATCCTGCGGATAGGGCCGGCTGGTGAGCGTCTCTCCAGTTTTGCCTGTGTTAATGCAGATACCTATCGACATTTCGGGAGAATGGGAGCAGGCGCCGTATGGGGGGCCAAAAATCTCAAAGCCCTGGCCATCCTCGGAGGTGACGGTCCCCTGATCCACGCCTCAAGGGAGTTCCGTGATCTCTACAGGTCCATCCATGATATGGTAACCACCAAGGAGATGCTGAAGAAGTATCATGACCTCGGAACTCCTGCAAATCTAAAAAAACTCAATGAGTTAAAGTCATTACCATGGAGGAACCTGCAGCAGACCAGCAGCCCGGAGATAGATTCCATCTCTGGGGAGAGGTTTGCAGAGAGCTATCTCCTGAGAAACATGGCCTGTGCCGGCTGTCCGGTTGGCTGTGTTCATATTGGTTATGTGCGCGAGAAGTTCAAGCAGGATCACCGCTACTTCTTCCGCCAGGTGGCCTATGACTATGAGCCCATTTTTGCAGTTGGAACCATGCTGGAAGTCACTGATCCTGCCGATACTCTCAGGATAATGGACGAGGTTGAAAAGGTCGGTCTGGATGTGATGAGCACAGGTGTGGCCCTGGCCTGGGCTACAGAGGCCCTTGAGAAGGGTATCATAACCCTGGAAGAGACCATGGAACCCCTATCCTTTGGAGATGGATCAGCCTATATCAAGGCGGTCTGGCATCTTGGTCTTGGTGCAAACCGGTTTTATTCACTTCTGGCAAAGGGGACCATGGCAGCGGCCAAAGAGTATGGCGGAGAGGATTTTGCATGTGTGCTCGGGCAGGAGATGGCAGGTTATGCTACTGGTGAGGTGTTTTTTGCGTCCCAGAGCAACTCCTTTCGCCACTCCCACCTGGATGCCGGTGCCTATTCCTATGACCAGAAACATGCCGAAAGGGATCTCCAGGCTGCACTGGATTTTCTGATTCAGGATGAGTGCAAAAGGACCCTGCTCAACTCCATGGTGGTATGTCTCTTTGCCAGGGCTGTCTATACCGATGAGGTTCTTGCTGACTGCCTCGATGCAGCAGGTTTTCAGGAGATAAGCCGCTCAATGGATAGTCTCGGAAAGGATATTACAGGCTACAGATGGCAGACACGTTTCAGGACCGGTTATGAGCCAGGTACTGTCAAGATACCCAGGAGATTCCTGGAAATAGAGACCTGGAAGGGCAAAATCGATGAGCCCTTTCTGGAGAGATTGAGGTCTGCCTATGCAAACAGGTTGAAAGAACTCTATTCTGAATGATCATGCAAGGGAGAGGCAGGAGTTTTGTTTTCCTGCCTCTTGCCATTTTTTTTGTTTCCCGTCTTTTTAGATCCCGCCCTGTAGGAGTTCGTCCATTGCATTTTTGAGTATGGATGCGCTCCTCTTCATCGCCTCTTCCTCTTCCTGGTTCATGGGTAATGGCAGGTCTGCAAGAATACCCTTGCTGCCTCCCACCAGGCGCGGTACGGACAAGCATACATTCCTGATTCCGGCAATCTCTTCAGTACGCGCTGAAACGGTGAGCACTGCCCGCTGATTGCGTATGATCGCCTCTGCTATTCTGGCAATGGCAGCCCCGATACCGTAATATGTTGCTCCCTTGCCTTCTATTATCCTGTAGGCTGCCTTTCTGACTCCGTGGTCGATTTCCTCTCTCAGCTCAGGTGTTATCGGGGCATCCCTGAGATTGGCAAACTCTTCCAGTGACATGCAGCCGACAGTAACCTGGGACCATACCAATACCTCTGAATCTCCATGCTCTCCGACCACATAGCCGTGAACATGCTGGGGGTCCACCCTGAGATGCCTGCCAAGCAGTGTTCTGAACCTTGCTGTGTCCAGGGTGGTTCCTGATCCAATCACTCTGGAAGATGGAATACCAAATCTTTCTGCATAGATAGCTGCTACATGGGTCATGATGTCCACAGGGTTTGTGGCTATCAGCAGCACAGCATCCGGCGCATGTTCCAGTATGCTCGGGATTACACTGCGGAACACTGCTGCATTTCTCCCAAGGAGCTGCAGCCTGGTCTCACCTGGTTTTTGCGAGACTCCTGCAGCAACTACTACAACCTGGGCACCTTTCAGGTCCTGAT